>NZ_CAWUDP010000082.1:0-42598 GCF_963920835.1 Scytonema sp. PCC 10023 | reverse complement strand
GCGCAGGCGGATTTGGTGGCGCAGGCGGATTTGGTGGCGCAGGCGGATTTGGTGGCGCAGGCGGATTTGGTGGGTAACTCGTTTGCTTAGAGTTTCACCTTGAAAGAAAAATTGTTGGGTTAACTAATATCCAAACCAAGCCAACATCATTTCAAGAGCTACTACCTACATATCTAATTGGGTCATCTATAAATTAGTTTAAAAAGTCCTGTAATCGGCTCCTCGTTGACAGGTTACGGATGAATAATTACTAGTTTTAGCAACAGAATAGCAAGAAAAACTTAAAAATACAGGCTTATTTCTGTTTATTTCTATGCCTGTGCTTCCGCAATTTCTAACCTAGAACTAGAAGGATTCTTAACTAATGGCAACTGACACTTCCTTTCTTCAAGATATACCTGAGGTATCTCCCGTACGGCGCGTAACTGATGCCGTTGCTAGCATACCCGGCACTGGCAATCAATCGAGCGGCGGTAGCTCCTCAGGTAGCAGCACCTCAGGTGGCAGCAACCCAAGCTCTGGTGGCTTCGGTAGTGGCGGTAGTCAAGGTGGTGGCACCAATTTTGAAGACGCAAGTCAGACGCAATCGTTTCAAGCAAGGGTTGAGACTGACCAACTAGTTTCCTCAAGTTTAGCTGAGGCTGGTATCACTTTACCCGGCAGTGGCGCTGGTAACTCTCCTGCTGATAGTGGTAGCGGCAACAGTTCGTTTGGTGGTGCGACTGACGGTGGCAACAACCCGTTTGACCCTGGCTTTGGTAGCAACGTGAGCAACCAAGCTATCCAGGCTAGCCAATCTGGTGGCGGCTTCGGTGGTGGCAGCACTGGCGGCTTCGGTGGTGGCAGCACTAGCGGCTTCGGTGGTGGCAGCACTGGCGGCTTCGGTGGTGGCAGCACTGGCGGCTTCGGTGGTGGCAGCACTGGCGGCTTCGGTGGTGGCAGCACTGGTGGATTCGGTGGTGGCAGCACTGGTGGATTCGGTGGTGGCAGCACTGGTGGTGACAGCAATCAGTCTGGTAGCCCCTTCAGCGGAAACGCATCCGCAAACGAGATAGACGCAACTCGTTTCGGTCTGACTGACTCCATCACGTCACAAGTAAGCAGTGGTAACCCTGACTCAAACGCAATTGCGAGCGAGATAGATTATGCTGTTAACAACGTTGTCAACAACCTAGGTGGCACATCATCAATTGATGCAGGCAATGCTTACACTGAAAGCACCCCGGTTGTTGGTGGTGGCAGTGAGCTTTCCCTATCACCTAACAGTGAGGTTAGTGTTGACCCGATCACCAACTATCAAGGCAGCGCTAGTGCTGTAAATGAAGAGTCTTTGCGAACAGTTAGCGACTTCTTGATAAATGTCTCTGATGGTTCCTTTGATCCGTCCTTGTTAAGTGGCGTTGACAGTGAATCTTTCAACACATTTGCCGGGCTTATCAATGAATATGCTCAAACAGGCAGCGTATTGGGTTCTGGCAGCAATCAATCAACAAATTATGACTTCAGTCAATTACAAGGTGGTGACTTCATAAGCTCCAGCACCATTTTCGACACAAACCAATTTGGTGGTAGCAGCCCGTTTGCTTAGAGTTACACCATGAAATAAAAATTGTTGGGTTAACCAATACCCGTGGCAACCCAACATAGTTTCAAGAGCTACTAGCCATTAACTAGCCTCCGCTCAGGAAACCAAAGAAGAAAGTTATATACCGATTTAGCTTGCTTCTTTTAGTTTCCTTTGCTCAACAAATTTTTTGTTCTAACAATAGGAGGATTTTTAGTTATGGCAACTTCTAACACTAACTCTGCTGTTAGTAGTGACAGTGTTTTTCCGCAGTTACCATTGAATGTCCAAAATGGCATCCGGACAAACATCTCAACCTTTACTGACATTGTCAACCAATACAGAAGTGTCAATACGGCTGCAACTGGCGACCTGCCTTTAGCACCTGTGGTTGATTTGGTGAATGCGGCTTATGGCAGCAACTCACCCTTCTTAAATGGCAATGCTAGTGGGTCTAGTGGTAACAACACGGTTGCTGGTAGTGGCAGTGTATCAAGTGGTAGCAGTCCAGTGACTGGTAGTAGCAGTGTGTTTCCTGTGCAATCGTCCTCTGAAGTTTTGAAGCTGGTAGAAGCTGATATCTCAAGCTTTTACAACCTTGCCAATCAGAATTCTGGTACTGGTAGTCAGCTTCCGCAATCACCTTCTGATGTATTGCAACTCTTTGCGAGTGACATCATAACCTTCAGTAACGCTATCGACCAATTGCAATCTGGGAACAATGCGATCGCTAGTACTAGCACTCCGATTGTTTAACGTCCCAGTTTGAAACAAAAAATGTTGGGTTGACCTTTTTACAGGGAAACCCAACAAGATTCCAACATCTACTAGTCAATAAACAGCCTGCACTTAAAAAACCAAACAGCAAAGCAATAAGGCAGGCTTTATGTATTTAATTTCCCCCATTTTACGAGATTTCATTCCTAAAAATTAGGAGGATTATTTTTAATGACAACTTCTACCGTTGAGTTTGACAGCAATTCAGTTATTCCCTCAGCTACTGATGTTCCCTCAGTGACTGACCTAGGTGGTGCTGCCAGTGACTCCGTTGTTGGCAATTACTCGGCTGATAGTGTAATTGTCTCAGATCCCCTAACGAGTGGTGGCAGTTCCCTATCGGTTGACACTTATGCTCCTATCACCTCTGCTCCTACTGATGGCAGTCTGACTCCAATCAGTGGCAGCACTACTGATGGCAGTCTGACTCCAATCAGTGGCAGCACTACTGATAGCAGTCTAACTCCAATCAGTGGTAGCACTACTGATAGCAGTCTGGCTCCAATCAGTGGCAGCGCTACTGATGGCAGTCTGACTCCAATCAGTGGCAGCGCTACTGATGGCAGTCTGACTCCAATCAGTGGCGGCGCTACTGATGGCAGCAACCCATTTAGTGGCAGCCAAGGTGCTGGCAGCAACCCAATCAGTGGCGGCGCTGGTGCTGGCAACCCAATCAGTGGCGGCGCTGGTGCTGGCAACCCAATCAGTGGCGGCGCTGGTGGTGGTAACCCAATCAGTGGCGGCGCTGGTGCTGGCAACCCAATCAGTGGCGGCGCTGACAGTAACCCATTTAGTGCCAGCCAAGGTGCTGGCGGCTTTGGTGGTAGCAACCAAGGTGCTGGCGACTTACAAAGTCTCGGCTTAGGAACTGGCACTACCAATACCTTTACTAGTGCTAAAAATAACCCTTATGCCGGTGGTGGGGGTGAAGCGTTCGCTAGCCTTGGCAACGTAATTGTTAATGATAATCAATGGATTATCGGTAAAGAAATCACACCAGAAAGATTTACAAAAGTAATCAACTATACTGTCGAGGAGATGGTTGACTCCGTCATCGGCAAACTGAGTGACAGATTATATCAGAGCGGCATTGTTACCTCCTCCAGTGGAGCAAACCCATTTGCTGGTGGAAACAACCCGTTTGGTACTACCAATGCGCCAGCTCTCGACTACTTGAAACAGGCTTACGGTACAAACTTCCCCATACCTAAATCAGCTGAGAATTTCACCACATCCGTCTACGCTCAAACCTTGCCAAGTGGATCTGGTACCTCGGCTGCTGCTGGTGGTACTCCGGTTGCTGGTGGTCTTGCAGGTGCTAGTGGTGGCAACCCGCTTGTACCTAGTAATAACACCTCTATTGCTCCTGGCAGTGTACCTCAGGGATCATCCTTAGATATTTTGCAGGTTGTGTTTGGTGACGACTTAAAAGGCGGTAGCGGCGGAAGTGCCAAATCACCCTCCGAGGTTTTGAGGATTGTTCAAGATGACCTCTTAAACTTCACCAAAACAGTCAACTCTGCTACAGGTAGTAAACTGTTTAGTGGTAACAGTACGCCTCTGAAATCAGGTTCGGATTTGTTGACGCTCTATAAAAATGACATCCTGAGCGCCAATACTGGTATCAACAATGTCAACGAACTCGGTGGTGGTAGTGGAGACCCATATAGCAACTTAGTTGCTGGTAGTGGTTCTCAAGCTGTTCAACCACCCAACGATATCATATCCACTGTCCTTGGTGGTCTGTTGCCCTTCAGTGGCAGTGATAACATTTTTAATACTCCCGAAGGCGGTATACCCATTGGTTATGGCAACAAGAACTTTGGTGCTGACAACGCTGTCATCGGTAACGCCAACTGGAACTATGGACACTCTAACGTAAGCGTCGGTAATGCTAACTGGAATTGGGACTCCAGTAAGAACAACGCAACCATTGGTAATGGCAACTGGAATTTAGACAATACTCAAAACAACAGAACCATTGGTAATGGCAACTGGTACTGGGAGTCAACCAGTAACAACAAAACCCTTGGTAATGGCAACTGGAGCTTCGGAAATAACAACACAACCATTGGTAATGGTAACTGGGACTACGGTAGCAACAACACAATCATTGGTAATGGCAACCAGGTCTTCACCAGCAACAGCGTAGTTATTGGTAATGGCAACTGGTCTGTGGTTATTGACAAATCAAACACTGCCGCTGGCGACTTCCTTGGCAAGTTGGATAATCTAGTGTTGTCAGTAGGAATCAAGGATGCTGCTGATACTTTGGTGAATTCCCTCTTCACCAAGTTCGCTGATGCTTTCCAACCCTTAACAGGTGATTTCACCGCAGCAACTCGGAAGACCTATGACCAGTTCTACTGGGATCCAACAACAGTTTAAACCCAGGTAGCCTGTAGGGGCGCAAGCAATAGCTTGTGTGCTAGGTGTACGAGTGTAGAGAAAAATTCATAGCATTTTACATCCGGTACCCTACTGTTGATACCAGTCACAATCTTCCTGCTCTCAGGATACTTTTCACTGCTTGCAGTCGATTGAGTTTGCTCAACCGACTGCTTTCTTATGCCTATCTGCTTTCTGCCGATTGAACCACTTTGACGTTTCCCCCAAACCCTTCACTGTTTTTGCTGTGCAAAAATACCTTTAGGGAACGTTTCGCTTTTTCCCGCCTTGTATCCCCACCTTAAGAAGATGGGGAATTACGGCGTTTTAGTTAAAAGTGAGCGAACTGACCATAAGCCAAACTAGATGCTGCTTTAGCTAAAATTGGCTCATGGTTAATAGAAAACAGAACAGGTGCGTTACAGTCCTACTCCCTTCCCGGTACAAAATTACCTATCTTTTCCTTGGCGTTCTTGGCGACGCCAGTCGCCAACGGAGGGAAAGCCGTCATTCGCGCTGGCTCGTCTTGGCGGTTCGTTAATAGGTAATCTTCCAGCGTGACAGCAGTAATACCATTTCACGTTAATCGCGATACATTTAAATTCTGTAAAGACGCGCCATGGCGCGTCTCTACACTACGGATTTGTATCGTCCTTTTCATAAAATGGTAGAATGCGCCTTATTTTATCTTTGTTAATCTGCAATTTCCGCCCTATTTCAACTGAAACTCATCAAACTTAATGACCTGCGAATCCGGGTTTAGTGTATCAAAACGATAGCTGTTGACCGTACCTGTACTCGTGTCAAAGATGCTGAAAACCGTGATGTCATTACTCGCAATATAGGGCATCGGTTTCCCATCTTCATCCAGCATGGGAGTAATTGTTGGCACTACAGATCCTAAACCATATGGATCGCCAAGTTCAGTATAATGCTCTTGATAGCCAATAGGCACTTCTCGCTTATTGTTACCCCAAGCAGCACCGTAAGAGTTACCAACATTAGACGTTTCTAAAAAGTGCATTCCACTCGGACTGACAAAGCGGTTCCACAAATGGGAATGTCCATAGAAGACTAACTGCACACCAGCAGTTTCCAGCAAGGGGATAACATCGCGGATGATGTAGTCTGCATCCTTGGGGTACTCGTAACGGACTGCCTTGATGTTACCGTCAGCATCGGGTTCAATAACTTGCACTGGGTCGGTATATGCCGGAACTATGTTACCACCCAAGGTGTGGGGCGGATGATGCAACATCACCACTTTGTACTTTGCTTGCTGAAACTCAGGATTATTGAGTTCTTGTATTAACCAATTGTATTGTGTGCTGCCTTTAGCAATTGGCTCATAAATATGTTGCCCGTAACCCCAATTCTCTGGGGTGTTGAAATCTTTTTCCCGTTCTCGGTATCTGCCTCTAGCCTCTGGATCCAAGTTGGGCGATCGCCACATATTTGTCACGTACAGTACTACCAAACGCACATCACCAAAGCTGACTGCGTAGTAAGTTTTTCCACCTTCTTTACTCTCGGGTAAGCTGAAAATCTCTTCATATGTATCCGTATTAAAAGAATTCTCTTTGAGAAATTCCTGCCCATATAACTTGAGAGCAACTGCACGAGGCATCGTAGCATCAAATTCATCATTTATACTTCCACGATTCGTGCGTCCCATAATTTCATGGTTGCCAATGCAAGTAAACATTGGCGCGTGTTGAATGATTTCACCGCCACTGTAGATTGTCTTGACCCCATTGTTGTTCATTTCATAATGAGCACGACCTTGCAAACAAGGAAAGAAAGCACCGCCACGATGATCATCAAACCATTCGGAGGCGCGATCGCCAATATTAACCAAATCACCAGCGAACCAAACCGCATCGACTCGTCCAACAGTCTCCACCACCTTTTGCAAATTTGCTGCAACCATTGGCTTGATTTGATGATCAGAAGTCAGCAGAATTTTCATTGGTTTACCTGGACTCGGCTTGGGTGCAAGCGTAAACAGATGACTGCTAACGCTTGCGTCATCTTCTCGCGCACTCGTTACATAGTACGAAACTCTTGTGTCAGGAGTTAAGCCAGTAATCTCAGCCTCATGTCGCCAAATATCACGTAGCACAGGATTTTGATAAACTTGTCCGTCTTCGGTTTGGTTTCCAACTCGTGATTGTTGGTCTTCCCGCGTGCGGCTGAGTTTAGTAGTCCTGGCAACAGCAGTTTGAGCGAGATTCTTACCGTAGGTAACTATATGTCCAGAACCAGCAAACTCAGTAAACCAGACAACTCTCACTGAAGTTTCCGCTGGTAATTGCAGAAACGGATCACTCAGCAACTGGGGTGGAGATGTCATAAATTTTTGCTTCGATAAACACACGTTTATCAGGTTAAGCCATCTCGATGAAAGTTAGGGTTAAGCGTTGAGTTTACAATCAAAGTTGCTCAAACTCCTGAATTTTTCTAATAATTGTGAGACGAGATGCCATTTTCTATCAAATTTTTCAGCGATTTCCCCGCTTATTTTTTGAACTCATTGGACAGACTCCGCCACAAATCGATAATTATCGCTTTGACTCAGTCGAGGTGAAGGAACTCAGTTTCCGTATTGATGGAGTCTTTTTACCACCGGAAGATGCCGAGTCGAAGGTTGTATTTTTTGCTGAGGTGCAGTTCCAAAAAGACCAGTCCCTTTACCATCGGTTCTTCTCAGAATTGTTCCTCTACCTTTACCGCAACCAAACACGTTATGACGACTGGTACGGGGTGCTCATCTTTCCAAGTCGGAGTTTAGAGCCAGATGACTCAACAATGCATCGTGCTTTGCTTAATAGCTCTCAGGTACAGCGCCTATACTTGGATGAGCTGGCTGATCCCAACGAACAACCTATAGGTATCAGCCTGGTATTATTGACCATTCAACAAGAAGACCAAACTGTAGAGCAAGCTAAACAACTAATTGCACGTGCCAGGGAGGAAGATACAGGCACTCTTTCTAGAGAAGCGATAATTGATATAGTCACCACAATCGCTGTGTACAAATTTGCATCTTTTAGCCGAGAGGAGGTAGAAGCGATGTTAGGGTTGAGTATTGAACAAACTAGAGTTTATCAGGAAGCTAAGGAAGAGGGGCGTTTAGAATTGTTAGCTGCAACTGTGCCACTGCTTTTACAAACAGGGATGACGATAGAGCAAATTGCCGAACAGATAGGTGTAGAGGTAGAAGTAGTACGGCAATCAGCACAGCGAGGTACTAAATAACGTGAGTTCGATGTATCTTGATTTGACCCCTCTCCAAACCTCTCCCCTTGTAGGGGAGAGGCTTAAAAATCCCGTTTTTACGTAGCTCCTGCCTTTCCTTATAGGGAGAGGTCGTGAGAACTCACGTTAAATAGATATCGAGAAAATGAAAATTTATCCAAATAAAAATAGGGATGGCACTAACCATCCCTATTGAATGAAGTAGGGCATAGCCCTACCTAATTTAAGATTAGAGAGTAGGCATATACTGCGACTTTTCAGGTACAGTCGTGTACTCAGCCACAATCTGACGGAATTCATCACCGTCAATGGTTTCTTTTTCAACGAGCAAATCCACTAACCGATCAATGAGGGTGCGGTTTTCCTCTATGAACCGCTTTGCGGTCTGGTGACATTCTTCAACTATGGCACGGACTTGGCTATCAACACGAGCCGCAATTGACTCAGAATATTCTGAGCGTGTCATCCAGTCACGACCCAAGAAGACTTCTCCCTGCTGGCTTTCCAAGGATATTGGTCCTAAATCAGACATTCCAAACCTTGTCACCATTTGCCGTGCCATGCTGCTGACTTGCTGTAAGTCGCCTCCAGCGCCAGTTGTGACTTCCGCAGAACCAAAAATCACTTCTTCTGCAGCACGACCACCTAAAGCACCAGTAATTCTGGCTTTGAGTTGAGCACGAGTAATCAGCCCTTGCTCTTCAGTGGGAGTAAACCAAGTTAACCCTTGTGCCTGTCCCCGTGGAATCAAGGTAACTTTTTGCACTGAGTCGTGGTCTTTCAGCAATGTTCCTGCGATCGCATGTCCGACTTCGTGGTAAGCAATCAAACGCTTGCTCTTGCTATCTACCAAAGGTGTGCCTTCCATACCGGCAACAACCCGATCAACAGCATCATCGATTTCTAGATTGGTGATCGCTTCTTTACGCCGTCTCGCTGTGAGAATGGCAGCTTCGTTGAGCAAGTTCGCTAAATCTGCACCTGTAAAACCAGGGGTACGACGGGCGATCGCTTCTAAAGAAACGCCAGCGTCTAGTTTCTTGTTGCGGGCGTGGACTTTTAAAACATCCAAACGTCCTTTGATGTCGGGTGCATCAACAATCACTTGTCGGTCAAACCGTCCGGGACGCAATAATGCTGCATCTAACACGTCAGGACGGTTGGTGGCAGCAATAATAATGATGCCAGTGTTCCCTTCAAAACCATCCATCTCGGTAAGCAGTTGGTTGAGGGTTTGTTCCCGCTCATCGTTTCCACCACCGATACCTGCACCCCGTTGACGTCCTACGGCGTCGATTTCATCAATAAAGATGATACAGGGGGCGTTGTCTTTTGCTTTCTTAAACAGGTCGCGGACGCGGGATGCACCCACACCGACGAACATTTCCACAAACTCTGAACCGGAAATTGAGAAGAAGGGAACACCTGCTTCACCAGCGATCGCTTTTGCTAACAGCGTTTTACCTGTTCCCGGAGGTCCGACTAACAGCACCCCTTTGGGAATGCGTGCGCCCACAGCAGTGAATTTTTCTGGTTGTTTCAGGAAGGTCACAACTTCTTGCAGTTCTTCCTTGGCTTCTTCAATACCTGCCACATCGTCAAATTTCACTCCGGTTTTTGCCTCCATCTGGAAGCGAGCTTTTGATTTCCCGAAGTTCATGGCTTGACCTGGACCACCAGGTAGGTTGCTAGAACGACGGAACAAAAAGAACAGCCCTGTAATCAATAAGATAGGAAAAATCAGATTACCCAGCAATCCCCAAATTGCGCCATCATTCCGCATCGGATGGGCGTCAAAACTAACTTGTTTTTCTTTTAGCTTGTTAATCAGTTCAGGAGCGCTTGCAGGCAGATCCACCCGCACCCGTTGTATCCGGTTGTCCAGGTCTGGATCGACGGCTTCCACAATTGCCGTTCTACCACCTTCATATAAATCAACATTGGTGACTCGATTCGCGTCCAAGTATTCCAGAAAGCGACCATAAGTCATGCGGGTATTGGCTGAATTTCTAGTCGTGTCCGCAGGAGCACCAGAAAATGCCCCTTGCCAAAAGAAAAAGCCAATGACCAAAGCTGGCAATGTCCACAGTACTAGGACTCTCCAGGAGAATTTCATCTTAATTTTGCCTCTAGATGCATATACAACAAATTAATGGCACACAGAAAGAGCCTTTCAAACCGATGTCTATAACTGCATTTTTTATCCGATGTTATGACAGACGATGGCTTCGTCGCTAGCTTGAGAGCCAGCAAGCCGAAGCTTTATTAAGAATCTTAATTAAATTTAACTTAATTTTGCTATGGATGTCTTGTTTTAAATAGAGAAATTTCCCGCCAAGACTGTTTGGCAGGCAAGCATAGACCCCTAGCTTAGACTGGTGCTATCGCAGTTCTCAATTCGTTGCAATACGGGTTGTTTGTAGGATCACAGTCATGCTGTGTTCCTACCGGGCTGCGTGTATTTCATACTTAGCGTTTTATAATAAATTAAGTTTGAACATTGACTATAAAACAATCTTGTGATAGATTCGAGAAACCGAAATTTTACCATAAACAAATCTAATGTAGACAATTTCGGTTGTCAAATCTGGTTTGGCTGAATTCCTTGTGCCAGTAGAAATTCTGCCAATTTTGCCGCTTGTTCAGAACACAATACACCAATTTTTCTGCGGCGGGGTAGCCGCTACCTAACTTTTGTATATGGTTAGAGTGTAAGGAAGATACTTGTCTTTTTTGTAAGAACCAATCCAAATATAGTAGGTTCCTGGCAGCCATTCCCCAATCATACCGGGATTTTTACCATCAAAATCATCATTGCACCAGACGCCTCCAGGACCGGTAACAATTAAAGTGGTATCCTCCGGGCTTTGTATTTGCAGTCTTAGGTACTCGAATTTACTTGTCAGTTCAACAGTATGGTCTGGTTCTTCATCAAAATATCCAGTACAGGCACCTGTAGGAGTTTCACTTTTACCAGCAATTTCCCTTGCCGGTATGGAACCACCATTTATACCGCGAACGCTTTGGGGATTTGGGGAAGAGTTTTGACCGATGATGATATCTCCAAAAATGGTTGGAGCCGTTTCCTCTGCATGAGATGTTGTATTCATTGCTGACGCGATCGCCAGCACCGCCATCATCAAAGATAATCTTATCCCTCGATTTATCTCTTTTGTCAGCATTTTAATGACATACTTTTTTAAGTATTTCTAGAGACATCTATGTTACACAAAAAGTTCCTAATGCGAGGGTATTTAACTAATTGTCTCACTTTGTACTGTGCAAAAAAATCATCGTTTGTCAATTTATCCATAGAACTAAATTTATTCTATAAACAAGGGCGCATATTTGTGCGCCCCCATTATCCATAACTTTGATTCTCAAATTATGCTTGCTGCTAACTTGCAACTTCTACTGCTTGAAGCAAGCGCGGCTTATCTAAACCAATTTGATTCAAAAGCAACCACGATTGGATCAAGTCCGGACCGTGCAAATCCCCAGTTAAGCCAGATCGGAGTGCTTTCATGACCAAGCCTTTCTTGACGTTTTGTTCTTTCACCACCTGCTTAATAATTTCTTGAGCGCTGGCTTCAGTGAGTTGATGATTTTCCAAAGCAGCGATCACACCTTTGAGAGTGGCGCTAGAACCTTCCTGTTTTAATTGAGCACTTGCTTCGTCACTAAATTCAACTGTTTCGGTAAAAAATAGTTTGCTCATAGCGACTGCATCCACAAGGCGAGTCAAACTCGGACCAATTAAAGTGACGAGCTGTTCTATCCAAGGACGCTCACGTCCTCCTGTAAATTGATACCCAGCTTCTTCCCAAAAGGGTATCAGCAAATCGGTCAGCTTATCCACTGGCATACTGTGAATGTACTGACTATTTATCCAATCGAGCTTCGCCCAGTCAAACTTTGCCCCAGCTTTATTAACGCGCTCAAAGCTAAATTGCTTGGCTGCTTCTTCCAAGGTAAAAATTTCCTGAGTCGAGTCTGGCGCAGACCAACCCAGCAATGTCATGTAATTTGCCAAACCTTCAGCGGTAAAGCCCATTCGCTTAAAGTCAGAAATGGATGTGACTCCATCGCGCTTGGAAAGCTTGCGTCCTTCCTGATTCAAAATTAGAGGTGTATGAGCAAACTCTGGCACTTTTGCGCCAAAAGCTTCATACAGCAGAATTTGCTTAGCGGTGTTGGCGATGTGGTCTTCTCCCCGGATGACATGAGTCATTTGCATATCCATGTCATCCACCACAACAGCAAAATTGTACAGTGGCAAACCAATACCATCTGCTGCGGCGCGAGCGATCACCATATCACCGCCTAAATCGCTTCCTCGCCAAACCATCTTTCCCCGTACCAAGTCATTCCAGACAATTTCCCGCTCATCTTCAATTTTGAAGCGAATCACAAAGTTACGTCCTTCAGCTTTGTATGCGGCTTCTTGTTCTGGTGTCAGGTTGCGGTGACGGTTATCATAGCGAGGAGCTTCATTTCTCGCTTTTTGAGCTTCACGCAGTGCTTCTAATTCTTCTGCTGTGGTGTAGCAGCGATAAGCTAATCCTTTATCAAACAAGGTTTGAACCGCTTGTTTATAAAGTTCCAAACGCTTGGTTTGAAAAAATGGTCCGTCATCCCAATTTAGTCCCAGCCAGCGCAGCCCTTCGAGAATATTTTCTGTGTATTCCGGACGCGATCGCTCGCTATCTGTGTCTTCAATTCGCAGGATAAACTCACCGCCGTGGTGGCGGGCAAACAACCAGTTAAATACAGCCGTCCTGGCTGTACCAATATGTAAATTCCCAGTTGGACTGGGGGCAATACGGACTCTAACAGTCACAATGTTTTCTCTCTTGTCTCTAAAGCACGTCTCATGTAGCTTATATTAAGCCTTATGCAATGAGTGCTGAGTATTGAGTCATTTCTACTCTCTACGTCACCACTCATAACTTTCAACGGGACTGACGGGGCTCGAACCCGCAACTTCCGCCGTGACAGGGCGGTGCTCTAACCAATTGAACTACAGTCCCTTATTTGCAGTCCCTTAATTGGCAACTTTCTTATTATTACTATTCTTTTGACGATTGTCAAGTGTTTTTACATCTAAAATTTTGCAACTCGATTCGCCATAATTTTTACCTCCACGCTTCACCCTAAATAATTAAGAATTCTTTTATGGTACAATTATACTAATTCAAGTGTCAAGTTCAATGCTTTTTGGAGTCAGGTGAAGGTTGGGAACAGGGTAATGACCTCTGTTCGCGACACTCGCTTGGCTTTTATGCTAAAAGTGACTAAAAACTGAGAGCAGAACTAAGCTTTTTTGCTGAAAATTGTAAATCAAGCTCGATATTTTAATTTATCTAGCTCCACAACCCAAAATGCAAATTTCCTCATCCACCTTTTCCCATATACCATCGCTTAGAAAGAGGTCTGCATCTTTTCCAATCACTGAGTATTTTATTTTATAAGGAGGATTTGATTGAATGAATAGTTGCATATTGTTGGCGGAAATTATCCAAGAGCCACAACTTCGTTTTACAGCTGATAACTTGGAAGTGACTGAAATGCTGGTACAGTTTTCCTCTGTACGGGAGGGAGAACCACCAGGAACCTTAAAAGTCGTAGGCTGGGGGAACTTGGCAAAAGAAATTCAGCAAAACTATCGCCAAGGCGATCGCGTCTTACTCGAAGGACGTTTAAGTATGAATACTATTGAACGTCCAGAAGGCTTCAAAGAAAAACGTGCTGAATTGACAGTGCAAAAGATTCACTCTTTGGGAACAGCTATCAATACCACTTCCTCACCATCGGTTGTGCAAACGCAATCAACAACTGACAGTTCCTTGCGACGAGAAGCGTCCTCAAAAGTGTCCTCACCTGTGGCGTCTCCTGCAAAAGCAACTGCGACTTATGAGTCGCCCCTTCCCACCTCTACTGCAGCAACAAGCAGTGTTGGCGTTGTTCCTGAAGATGAGATAGAGCAACAAGCTATACCCCAAAGTAAAAATTTCGAGCGCAGCACTTATCCAGTCACGCCACCTGTAGAACCCGATCCGGACGACATTCCATTTTAACAAGGGATGAATTAAGGAGTGTAACGGATAAATGACGTGTAGGTTTCAGGAGATATACTGTTTTTCAGTTACTTATACTACAAGGGACAGCATTGTAGGAACACAATGCTTTTGTATTACACTTCATTGAAAAAGGCTATAAATTATCCGTTACATCCGTGACTTCATTTGTTGCAATGGCACTTTATAGCAATCCTAAATCATTTGTGTTGGCAAAGCCTGCGCTTGCGCTTAACTCTGTGTTGTCTCTTTTCTTGGCGTTCTTGGCGACGCCAGTCGCCTGCGGAGGGAAACCCTCCTGCAGCGCTGGCTCGTCTTGGCGGTTCATTTAAAGGTAATTTTCATAAATTCAGATAGGACTGCTATATACCCATCGTAGGCGATGCTCCTTCATGAGCCGCCCTGCATGGCGATCGCCACACTTTTAAACAAGCTCAAACAATAAAGATGTAACAATTAAAAACAAATATCGTCAAAAATTACATCAAAATCAATAAAAAAAATCAAAGTCGCTGTTAAAATCCAAATAATTTATAAGTCACGATTTAAACCCCAACTTCTATGAAAGAAACTATCCTAGATGTCCGCAATTTACAAGTTGAATATTCCGGTGACACCAAAATTGTCAAAGCTGTAGATGGGATTTCCTTTGAACTCAATCGAGGAGAAACTCTAGGAATAGTGGGGGAGTCGGGAAGCGGAAAATCAGTAACATCCCTAGCTATCATGGGGTTGATACAGAATCCTGGTCGAGTGAGTGGCGGTGAAATTTGGTTTCGTCCTCAGGAGAATAGCCCACCTATTAATTTAGCCCAGTTGCCTAGCGAGCAAATACAGGTCCACAGAGGCGGCGACATCGCGATGATTTTTCAAGAACCGATGAGTTCGCTTAATCCAGTTTACACAATTGGGTTTCAGATCACTGAAGCGATTTTGCGACACCAAAATGTTTCAGCATCAGAAGCACGACGACTTGCGATCGCCGGACTGCAAGAGGTAAAACTCCTTCCCAGCGATGAAGCCCTCAGGCAACAATATCTTGAGACTTGGAAACACACTTCTTTTGGTTCATCAACTCCAAACGAGCAAAAGATAGCACAGTTGGTGAAGGAACACAAAGAAGCAATCTTGGAACGGTACCCACATCAACTTTCTGGGGGACAATTGCAGCGGGTGATGATCGCAATGGCAATTTCCTGCAACCCCTTGGTTTTGATTGCAGATGAACCAACTACAGCATTGGATGTGACGGTACAAGCAACAATCTTGGACTTGCTGCGAGAATTGCAGCAGCGCCGGGAAATGGCAATGATTTTCATCACCCACGACTTAGGACTCATTTCAGAAATTGCCGACAAAGTCGCGGTGATGTACAGAGGCAAAATTGTCGAATACAATTCGGCAGATCAAATTTTTGCAAATCCTCAACATCCATACACAAAAGGCTTGGTTGCTTGTCGTCCCACCTTGAACCGCCGTCCACATAAACTGCTGACAGTTTCCGATTATATGAATGTGGAGGAAACGCCAACGGGAGATTTGCTGATTCAGGCGAAACAACCCGAACAACCTGTGGAAGTGACGACGCAAGAGATTAATCAAAGATTGCAAATTTTAGAACAGCAGCAACCTTTGTTGCAAGTCCGCGAACTTAAGGTTGGTTTCCCTGTCAAAGGTGTTTTTGGTGGCACAAAACGTTATTTTATGGCAGTGAATAACGTTTCCTTTGATGTCAAAAAAGGAGAAACGCTCGGATTGGTGGGAGAATCGGGTTGCGGCAAAACGACCCTTGGCAGAACGTTGATCCGATTAATCGAACCAATGGGGGGTCAAATCCTGTTTGAGGGACAAGACATTACCAACCTCAAAGGCAAACCGTTGCAGCAGTTGCGGCGAGAAATGCAAATTATTTTCCAAAATCCATTCAGCGCCCTTGATCCACGCTTCAAGGTTGGGGAAGCAATTATGGAACCATTGGTCATTCACTCGATTGGTAAGACAAAGCAACAACGGCGAGAACGTGTTGCTTACCTCCTAGAACGGGTGGGATTGACTGTAGACGCCATGAACCGCTATCCTCACCAGTTTTCTGGTGGACAACGTCAGCGGATTTGTATCGCCCGTTCTTTGGCATTAAATCCCAAATTCATTATCTGCGATGAATCGGTTTCCGCCCTCGATGTGTCGGTGCAGGCACAGGTGCTGAATCTACTCAAAGAGTTGCAAGATGAATTTGGGTTAACTTACATCTTTATTTCCCACGATTTGAGCGTCGTGAAATTTATGAGCGATCGCATTTTGGTAATGAATCGTGGTGAAATAGTCGAACAAGGCACAGCGGAGAGTATTTACCGTGAACCTAAAGAGGAATACACTCAGAAGCTGATTGCCTCAATTCCTACTGGAAGTGCCGAACGTGTGCGACAACGGCAAGTCCGGGCGTTGTGATCGTTCTAGTAGTTTATGTCATTAATTTTCATATGTCGTAGGGGTCAGATCCCCGACTTCTTTAAGAAGTCGGGGATCTTGTAACCCATTAGAATTAATGACATGAGCCACTAGTAGAAGTGCTTGGCTAACAGAAATTATGATAGTTGTATAAGTTTGTAGTAAGGACTTTAGTCCTAGACTCTTTGAGCGATCGCAGCACTCATTACGAAGCCTTCAAAACAAATGCGTTCTTACCACTAGCTCAGAATTTCCCTGATTTTTGCCAGTAATAAATCAAAGTCGATGGGCTTACGGATAAAGCCATTTGCGCCTATTTCTAATCCTTCTACCACACTCACCTCGTCATAAGCTGTAATCAGCAAAATCGGAATGAAGGGTAGTTTGTCATTTTGGCGGATAGATTTTGTAACTTCATAGCCGCTCATATCTGGCATCATGACATCTAGCAGCAATAAATCAGGTGGTGAAGCCTCAATCATCGCTAAGGCTAAAGAAGCATCTAAAGCAGTATCAATGTCATACCCCTCGGCTTCTAAAACTGTTTGAAGTAAAAATAAATTATCGGCGACATCATCCACAACCAGAATTCGGTGACGTTTAGAAAACAGCATAAAACGGAAACCATTACGGTTCAATGATGTACATTTACGCTCCTGACTGTCATTATGAACAATAATGACAGTCACCAGAGCAAAGTTGGTCGGATTCCCTGTTTAACTGGGCTGTCATTCCATCCGCCCAAACACTTTAAATCTACACGACTTATGCACTTTTTCGGGTCAAGAAATGGGCAGGTAAATATTTCTACCTCAATGATGCCTGTGGTATCTCGAAAAACCGCCCATTGCTGACAATTCGCCTGAATTTCGTCTTGAATCTGTTGTCCTAAATGCTCGTAGTAAACAATCACACTCACCCACCTAGAAATACCTTGTTCCATGACTTCCATCTCCGACTCCAGCAACATAGCCTGAATCTTCGCATTCTCAAACAGGCTGACAAACTCCTCTAACACATACTGCTTTAATACAGTAGCAGTCCTCTTTTTAGCAACCTTTAATTGGAGTTTGAGCCCATCATTAGAGTCAGAGTTAAGCATAGTTTTGTACTTAGTTAAGTTTGAATCAAGAAGACGAAAGCAAAAAACGTAGGTGCTTGTCCAGAAAGGTTGTTACGACTGCCCAATCTTGCATACGAGCTAGGTTGGTTTATCAGTGATCGTTGAACTCTGTACTCGCGCTCAACCTGTGAAGCAGTAAACGCAATGTTTTTTGATTACTAATAATCTTTAGCTTACACTTAACTTGTACAAGTTTAGAAAACTTGTACAAGTTCATGATGATGCATACATTTGTACAGGTTAACCTATGTTAGATAGTCCCCCACGTGGTAAGCGAGGACCGGCTCCTTCATGGAAGCTTGGCAGAACTCGGGCTATTAGGGTACCAATTATCTTAGCTGATGCTTTACTCAGTTTGGCTAGGCAAATAGATAATGGTGAAGTGAGTCTAGCTGATGCCTTCCCAACAAAGTCGGATGAACAGGTTCCCGACGTTTTGGTTGTTCAAAGCGAGAATGAAAAAGGCTCTCAAGACGAACAAACTTCAAAACAGCATACTTTAGGTATTACGCGTGCTGAGGCTGAAGCTATATATGCCAAAGCTCAGCTTAACTTTGTTAAAACTCAAGCTCTCTTTGTTTACGCTCAAAAGAATCTATTTAGGAACAATCGCAAACCGGAGAAATAGCGCAAAAAAGTTGAGTACGAATCGTAATTTGTACCTAGGATTTTGGACATTGCCACGCGCCAACGCTTCACTACCATAAACGTAGTTCTTGATAAAATATAAGTTAGATCAAGGGCAATGCTTGGGTTTCTAAAACATAAATCTTGATAATTTAAGAAGTAAAAAAGAAAAGTTATGCATAGAGTTTCTGACAAGAGCATCCAAGCGGCACAAGAACACGCACTGCTGGCGAAAAAACATGGTTTGATAGTCGAGAGGTGTGGTAAAGTTTTGCAAAAACGTAGCGACCAGTCACTAGAGGAATGCGGTCATTTTCTTGAAGAGTACGGAACGCTGATACAGTATTACGCACAACTATCCTACCACTATGCACAGTCATTGCATTCGCAGGATGATGCCCAGTCACTCTATTTATATCAACAGGCTGTAGAAGCGCACGTTAACGCAACACAAGTCCATATTCAGGCAGTCAATGCATACACATACGAAGTCGAAAAAGTCCTGAAGACAATTGACCGAAAAAGAACTCCGCAGTGAGGAACTCAGTGGACAGAATGTTGAGCAGCCCAAGCTGAGTTCTTCTTAACTGCACGGCAAACGTTTGTAGTTTACTTAACTTGGGATAAATCTACTTTAAGCTAGGGGAGCAAGTTTCCCCATTTTGCTAGCTTAATATTTAGCACAGTGAGATTTTTGCGTTGCTCCAATGAGTCAGGGACTCCTAGTTGAGAGCAAACCCCACGAATAAATTCGGGGGCTTGCAGTTAACGCGACCTGACCAGCTTAAGCTCATAAACGGGCTACGTTTAGAGGAAGTGCTAAAAGTCCCACCTACAAATGCTTGCCAGTTTGTAGCTCTGGAACCAAGCGATTAAACAAGTTTAAGGGAGTTAAGCTAGTGTCGCTTGGAGTCAGCCGACTCTAAACATTAGCGAGGCAAACTTTACCCAGAAATGCGGTATCTCGGAAACGAGAATTAGGGATAAGTATGACGGGAAATAAATTTCCCGTCGGGCTTCATCCCCATAAATGAAATTTAGGGGCTTCCGCCCTTTGATGTCGGTGAGGAATCATAGAAAATGCCCAGACACGATATTATCGTTGTCGGAGCATCGGCTGGCGGAGTTGAAGCGCTGACTTATCTAGTCAAGCATTTACCACCAGACTTAAATGCTGCGATACTTATTGTCCTTCACGTTCCGGCTCACGGCACGAGTGTTTTGCCGCGTATTCTGGAACGCGCGGGAAACTTGCCAGCGTCCCACGCCAAAAATAACGAAGCAATCCGTCCCGGACGGATCTACATCGCTCCGCCAGATTACCACCTACTGGTGAAACCAGGATATATCCACTTATTGCGCGGTCCACGAGAAAACAGCCATCGCCCAGCCATCGATCCGCTGTTTCGCACCGCTGCACGAGCCTACGGGCGGCGAGTTGTCGGCGTGGTGCTAACGGGTGTGCTTGACGACGGCACAGCGGGACTCAGCGCGGTAAAAATGCGGGATGGTGTGGCGGTTGTGCAGCACCCTGATGATGCAATGTATTCTGGAATGCCACGCAGTGCGATCGCCAACGTAGATGACATTGACCATATCTTGCCACTGTCGGAGATTCCAAATGCCTTGGTAGTTCTTGCCAACACGCCTGTGCCAGCAGAACCAGAAAAACCTGTTTCTCAAGAGATGGAAATTGAATCTGAACTGGCGGAAGTGAATATGACAGTTTTAAACCAGGACGAGCGACCAGGTAAACCATCTTCTTTCGCTTGTCCTGACTGCGGTGGTACGCTGTGGGATCTTTCGGAAGGAGATTTGTTGCGGTTCCGGTGTCGCACTGGTCACGCTTTCTCGGCAGAAACTCTGCTGGCAAACCAGTCTGATGCCTTGGAAGATGCGTTGTGGATAGCCCTGAGAGCACTAGAGGAAAAATCATCTTTATCACGTCGTATGGCTGGGCGAATGCGCGATCGCAACCAAAGTCTGTCAGCCAAACGATTAGAACAGGAGGCTCACGACGCTCAACAGCAAGCCGCCGTCATCCGGGATGTCCTTTTAAAGGGCAATGGCAGACCCAAGGCAAACATGGCTCAAGATGAAGACATAGGAGCGACTGATAACATCTAACGACTGTTTATTGCCTTCAGTGATTCACAATTGCCCAAGAGGCACTGGGCAAAAGCGCGATGGCGCAAAGCGATCGCCTGTTGCTTTCCTTGTTTGACCTCTCTCCAAACCTCTCCCCTACAAGGGGAGAGGCTTAAAACTCAATACGCTTGGTGATAAGACCACAACCCTTATTAGGAACACAATGTAGAGACGCTTCAAACAGCGCGTCTCTACACACATGATTTTTTACACATTAACCTTAACTGAACCGTATTGGCTTAAAACTCTGATTTTTACATTGCTCTGGTGAGCAAAGTATCTTTGAGATTTTCACCCAAGCTGCTTTAAGTAGGTTTGTAGAATTAAAATGAACCATCGTAGTACGATAGAAAGCGCGATCGCGTAACCGATGCTGCTCAAAGGGTTGATGCCCTGCGGCTGCGCCTAACACATCCTACGTTTAATTATGTCCGCTTACTTACAGCGCTTATTCTTATGATTAGACCAGAAATATTTGGGTGTTCTTTGCCCTAAAAGGTTGCGTCATGGGCATTTGAAATATTGCTTATCCTACTTATATCATAGGAAAACGTTGTAATAGTCAACTAGTAAATTTAAAGGTCATTTATAAAGTGAACTACCTACAGTTCTATTTTGAATTGTTATAGCAATTCTGTATGAAGATGCGCATAACAAGACCCCCTGTAGTCCCGCGCTGGCATTGGGGGTAGGAGAGCGCCGGGGGTAAATATATGCCGCTTTACAAAGAAACGGTATTACAGCAATTTTCAAATAAATGAACCATATATCTAAAATTTAAATTTCTGTAATTAAAGTGCATGGACTTTCATTAGAATGTGGTCTATTTAAATACAAACGGCTGTATGTAAAATCTAAAATCGAAAATTATATATTTATAAAATATGAGTAATACGGAACTAAATCCCGACTTAGAAAACCTTTTAGAATACATAAAACGTAACCGTGGTTTTGATTTTAGTGGCTACAAGCGGACAACCTTAACGCGGCGAATTCGCAAACGTATGCAGTCCGTTGGTGTTGAAAGCTACAGTGATTATCTTGACTACTTGGAAGTCCACCCAAACGAGTTTGTTGAGCTGTTCAACACGATTTTGATCAACGTCACGACCTTCTTTCGAGATCCACAGGCTTGGGAGTATATAGCTAGTGAGATTATTCCTCAAATCATTGCAAGCAAGCAGCCAAGCAAATCGGTAAGGATCTGGAGTGCCGGATGCGCTTCTGGAGAAGAAACTTACACCATAGCGATGTTGCTAGCTGAGGCGCTAGGTATTGAAGAATACACAAAGCAGGTGAAAGTCTTTGCCACCGATGTAGACGTGGATGCCCTCAACTACGCTCGCCTAGCAAATTACAACTCTAAGGAAGTGCAGAATGTTCCTTTGCAGCTACTGGACAAGTACTTTGAGCGAGTTAATGGTCGCTACGTGGTGCAAAAACAACTGCGGCGCGGTGTGATCTTTGGTCGTCATGACTTGGTGCAGGATGCACCAATCTCAAAGATTGACTTGCTCATCTGCCGCAACACCATCATGTATTTTAATAGCGAAACCCAAGCCAAAATTCTTGCTCGGTTTCACTTTGCCCTAAATAATAACGGCTTTCTGTTTTTGGGTAAAGCAGAAATGTTGTTTAGCCGCAACCACTCGTATACACCTGTGGATTTGCGGCAAAGGGTGTTCACCAAAGTCGGTAATAGCAGTATGCGCGACCTGCTATTGAACATGGCTGACTCTAAGAGTCAACAAGTTATCCCAGAAATGGTTAACAAGCTCCGCATTTATGAAGCTGGCTTCGAGGTTGATCCGCTTGCCCAAATCGTAGTCGATAGCAACAGCATAGTCATCCTAGCCAACGCCGAAGCCCGAAATTTGTTTAATCTCAATTTGAAAGACATTGGTCGCTCGTTTCAAGATTTAGAACTTTCCTACCGACCGATAGATCTGCGATCGCCCATCGACCAAGTTCACAGCAATCGTCGCACCATCACTTTAAAAGACGTTGAATGGTCAATCGCCGAGTTCGCAACCAGATATCTCGACGTCCAAATCGCACCACTGTTGGACGAGAATACTGAGGAACTGCTCGCTATAAAAATCACTTTCACCGACGTAACAAACGTTAAACAACTACAGCAAGATCTGGTTCACACAAACCAAGAACTGGAAACAGCATATGAGGAACTTCAGTCCACCAACGAAGAACTGGAAACGACCAACGAGGAACTTCAGTCCACAGTCGAGGAACTGGAAACCACCAACGAAGAACTTCAGTCCACCAACGAAGAACTAGAAACAATGAACGAAGAACTGCAATCCACCAACGAGGAATTGCAGACAATCAACGAAGAACTGCACCAGCGCAGCGAGGAACTCAACCAAGTCAACACCTTTTTAGAGTCCATACTCACCAGCCTCCGCGCCGGAGTTGTCGTTCTCAGTAACGACTTGCAAATCCTAATCTGGAACCATAAAGCCGAAGATATGTGGGGTTTGCGCTTTGATGAAGTTTTTTCCAAGCAGTTGATAAGCTTGGATATTGGTTTGCCCATAGAGCCACTGATCCAGCCACTGCAAGCAATTATTAGTGGCGAATCAGAAAATCATGAAGTGGTACTCAACGCAATAAACCGCCGGGGTAAGGCGATCGCATGCCAAGTAGTTTGTACACCGCTACAAAGCAGGGACTCAGACATCAAAGGAGTGATTTTAGTGATGCAACAACAGCAACAGTAATAGTCGGCTTTGTTGTCCCGGACATAATTTGACTCTAAGAGGATGTTTGAGAAGTATCAACTATTTTACTTGATCCCCCCTACCCCCTTAAAAAGGGGGGGTAAAAGTCCCCCTTTTTAAGGGGAGCCACTGGGTTGGGCGGGTTCCCCGACAGTCCCGCAAGTGGCGTGGATTTAGGGGGATCATCGATAAATGTTGGTAGAATAGGGTACTTTCCAAACATCCTCTCAGCAAACAAGGGTCCCCAATCCCTAATCCTCAATCTCCAGTCCCCTTCACCCGAACGACGGACTCCTAAGTTGCCAGCTTTATTTCGTTGGATAGAGAAAAGTCACCCAGAGGAATAGTCAACAGTCATTAGAGTTATTATCGGATTTATAACCAGCTAGATAGATACTAGAGATTGGCACGATAAGTATCGTGATTGGTGGAGGAGACAAGAAGAGGTGCGCAGTGAATCTGGACAAGTTTGGTCAGCAAATACAAGAAGTACTCCACCGCAGCCAATTCTTAGAAGATTGCGTGAGCGAATCACCTAGGCAACATGAACATTTGCTAGCGCAAGCTTTCGAGGAACTTCGCACCGCCTTAGAAGAATTGCGCGTGGCTGAGGAAGAATTGCGGCAGCAGAATGAGCAGTTAGTTCTTGCTCGGCAAGAAGTAGAAGTAGAGCGCTTGCGCTACCAAGAATTGTTCGAGTTTGCCCCTGATGGCTATCTTGTCACAGATACCTACGGCAAGATTTTGGAAGCTAACCGCGCTGCTGCAACTGTGCTGAACATATCAAAAAATTATTTGATAGGCAAAACGTTGAGCAGCTTTATCCCTGAGGAAGAACGTTATGCCTTTCGTACCCAACTCACACACCTGCGCGAGATAGAGCAAATACAAGAGTGGGAAATCCGCTTGCAACCGCGAAGAGGTCATATCTTTGACGCCAGTTTAAATGTCACCACTATCAAGGATAAACAAGGTAACCCTCTGGGCTGGCGTTGGTTGGTACGGGACATTACTGCTCGCAAGCAAGCAGAGGCAAAACTGCAAGCGATTCAACTTCAGAATATGCAGCTGCAAGAAGTTGCACGGATAAGAACCCAAATCATGTCAGTTCTATCCCACGAGTTGCGGACACCGATGAATTCAATTCTCGGGTTTTCCCAGTTGCTGTTGCGCCGCTACTACCATCTGTTCCCCCCAGAAATCAGAGATATGGTAGAACGGATTATCAAAAGTGGTAAACACCTACTCACACTCATTGAGAGTATACTAGACTACTCCAAGCTAGAGTCAGATAAGCTAGAACTGAAATTACAAGAGCTTAACTTAGTCGAGCTAGTGACAGCAACCACAGAAGAACTGCGTTTGCTTGCCGAACAGAAAAACTTAGCCTTGGTTGTCCACTCAAATCTCGAAAACCCCAGAATCATCAACGACAGCGTTCGCTTGCGGCAAGTGCTGGTGAACCTCATTTCCAACGCTATTAAGTTTACAGAAACTGGTGGCGTATTTGTGGAAGTACAGCAACTCAATCCCAACCGAGTCGTATTGATGGTCAAAGATACAGGCATTGGCATCCCAGAATCCGAGTTGACAAATATTTTCCAGGAATTTTGGCAAGTCGATAGATCTACCACACGCAAGCAGGGCGGCGTTGGTTTGGGGCTAGCGATTGTAGACAAATTGGTACGCTTAATGAAGGGAACGATCACCGTCAATAGCAACCTAGGTCAAGGTTCAACCTTCCGCGTAGAATTGCCACGCCAAATTTGTCATTAGTCATTAGTCATTAGTCATTAGTCATTAGTCATTATTCATTAGTCATTAGTCATTAGTCATTAGTCATTAGTTCTCCCTCCCTCACTCCCTCACTCCCTCCTCTCGGCTATCCTCAACTTTGCAGAACGAGCGCGGGTATTGTTGACAATTTCCTCTTCTTGTGCTTCTATCGGCTTTTTCGTTAAAACCTGCAACAAAGGCGAATCTTTAAAACTATGCTTGACTATGCGGTCTTCCAGGCTGTGAAAACTGATAATCGCAATTCTGCCACCTGGTACAAGCGCCTGTGGTGCTTTGCTCAAGAAAGTTTCTAGCGATTTTAACTCATCGTTGACCACAATTCGCAATGCTTGAAAAACACGCGTGGCAGGGTGAATTCTTGCGTAACGGTATTTGGGAGGGACAGAATAAGCGATCGCCTCTGCTAATTGTGTCGTCGTATCAAACGGACGTTGTTCTACAATACGTCTGGCAATGCGTCGGGATAATCGTTCCTCACCGTATTTAAAGAAAATTTCTGCTAATTGCGTCTCATCCCAGGAATTTATCACATCAGCAGCCGTAAGAGGTTGTCCCCTGTCCATCCGCATATCCAAACTTGCTTCCCGACGAAAACTAAAACCTCGTTCCGCCGTATCCAGATGGTGTGAGCTAACTCCTAAATCGCAGATTATACCATCAAAAGTACTCAATGGAAACTTGTAGGCAGCAAAGTTGCTATAAATAAATTTTACCCGTTCCCCAAACGCCGCTAATACCTTTTGCGCAGCTTCTAAAGCGTCCTCATCTTGGTCAATAGCCGTTACCCGAGTATCTGGTGCAGCTTCCAAAATCAAACGACTGTGACCGCCACCGCCTACCGTTGCATCCAAGTAATGCCCACCGGGACGCACAGCCAAACCCTCAATAACCTCCCGACTCAAGACAGGCACATGAAAAAATTCCTGTGCCTCCATTCCCTGTATCTCAAGCTCCATATAATAATAGTTGAATAAGTGCAATAAAACGAAACATCAAGTCAAAGCCCTCAACTGCCGACCTCTCTCCAACTTACCGCTTAGTTCGCTGTCTGTTGCGCCTGCGTGGTTCGATTTTAAAATTTTCCTAGACCGGAGAACACTCTATTTTATGGCAAGATTAGAAACCCGCACCGAACCCATGGTGCTAAACATGGGTCCTCACCACCCCTCAATGCACGGGGTGATGAGACTAATTGTCACTCTTGATGGCGAGGATGTGGTTGATTGTGAACCAGTCATCGGCTACTTACACCGGGGAATGGAAAAAATTGCGGAGAACCGCACCAACATTATGTACGTCCCCTACGTAAGTCGGTGGGACTACGCGGCGGGAATGTTCAACGAAGCCGTCACTGTAAATGCCCCAGAAAAACTGGCAAACATTCCCGTCCCCAAACGCGCCAGCTACATCCGCGTGATTATGCTGGAGTTGAACCGCATCGCCAACCACTTACTCTGGTTTGGTCCGTTCTTAGCTGACGTGGGCGCTCAAACTCCCTTTTTCTACCAATTCCGTGAACGGGAGATGATTTACGACTTGTGGGAAGCTGCGACGGGTTACCGGATGGTTAACCACAACTACTTCCGCATTGGTGGCGTAGCGGTTGACTTACCTTATGGTTGGATTGACAAGTGCTTAGACTTCTGCGACTACATATTACCCAAAATAGACGAGTACGAGCGCTTAGTGACCGACAACCCCATCTTCCGCCGTCGTGTTGAAGGTGTTGGCACCGTCACCCGTGAAGAAGCGATTAACTGGGGACTTTCTGGTCCAATGTTACGCGCCTCTGGTGTGAAGTGGGACTTGCGGAAAGTTGACCACTACGAATGCTACGACGATTTCGACTGGGACGTGCATTGGGAAACTGCTGGCGACTGCTTCGCCCGTTATGTAGTGCGGATGCGAGAAATGCGCGAATCCGTAAAAATTATCAGACAAGCCATCAAAGGACTTCCCGGTGGTCCTTACGAGAACTTGGAAGCTAAGCGTTTAGCAGCTGGTAAAAAATCTGAGTGGGATGGTCCTGATTATCAGTACGTCAGCAAAAAAATTGCTCCCACTTTCAAGATTCCCAAAGGCGAAATCTATGCCCGTGTAGAAAGTGGCAAAGGTGAACTGGGAATTTATCTGATTGGTGAAGATAACGTCTTCCCCGCACGATGGAAGATTCGCGCTGCCGATTTCAATAACGTCCAAATTGTGCCTCATTTACTCAAAGGTGTGAAGGTGGCGGATATTGTCGTCATTTTGGGTAGTGTTGACATCATTATGGGTTCTGTAGATAGATAATAGAATTCTGTTCCCAGGCAGCTTGCCTGGGAATGAGACTCTAGTGGTCTATGTCATTTCTTTTGATATGTCGTAGGGGTCAGATCCCCGACTTCTTAAAGAAGTCGGGGATCTTGTAACCCATGAGAATTAATGAAACAAACCACTAGGTTTTTTGCGTATTTTCGATGAAAAATTATTGTCTTAATAGATATAGTTGTTGCCGAATTAAAAACATCTAACCAGAGAAATACAAAAGAAAAATATTGTTTTCAATTTGACTCAACCATCCATCGAACACAGGATAATGGCTACTATGGCAAGTAGAATCCCAATGCCTTGTCTTAAAGTAATAGGCTCTTTGAAAATCAAAAAAGCCAGCAGGATGGTAATAGTGGGATATAAGGAAGTTAGGGGCAAGATAATTGAACTTGAAGCTTGATTAATAGCCACGAAGAAACATAATGTCGCTACAGTCCCACAAATACCCACTAAAAGTGCGTAGAAAATACCTCGACTGTCTGCCTGCAACCTAAAGCTATTACTGCATAATAAGACAAAACTCACTAAAAGACCTCCACTAACCTCATAAACCAATGCGCTTTTTGGGTCAATATAGTTGGTAGCCAGCTTACTGAAAAATCCCCACAAACCGTATAAAACGAGGGAAAGTAGTGTGTAGATAAGCCAATTGCCTGGAATCATTGAGTTTGTTTTGTGCAAAACTTTCTAATGGGCTCAACCTATCATTGCTATGACTGATAGTAACTCCGTAGTGTTATGAATTCTAATCCGGCTTTGTGTCAAGCGATCGCACACCACATCGCTACCAGTCCCCAAAAGCGAATAACTTTCGCCGAATTCATGGATATGGCATTATATCACCCTGAACTTGGTTACTATTCCACAAAGGCGGTGAACCTGGGAAAGCAGGGAGATTTTTTCACTTCTATTCACCTTGGCGCTGACTTTGGTGAATTGCTGGCGCTGCAATTTCTCGAAATGTGGGAGATTTTAGGGGAACCTGTACCGTTTTCTGTGGTAGAAATGGGAGCAGGTCAAGGACTTTTGGCTTTAGATATTCTTAAGTACATCCAGCAGCAGTACCCGGATTTTTTCAATGCTCTAGATTACGTCATTGTGGAAAAGTCTCTAGTCTTAAAGCAAGAACAGCAGCAACGCTTGCAAGAATTTTCTGTGCGCTGGTTCAATTTAGAAGAAATACCAAGTCAGTCTATCACTGGCTGCTTTTTTTCCAACGAATTGGTGGATGCAATGCCTGTGCATCAGTTTGTTCTACAACAAGGGAAACTGTGGGAGATTTATGTTACAACCCTGGAAAATGGAAAAGATGAGGGAGATGAGGGAGATGAGGGAGATGAGGGAGATGAGGGAGATGAAAAAGTAATCACTTCTCCCATTGCTCTGGTATCATTTGTAGAAATTCCAGGTACGCCCTCCACACCTAAGCTTGTAGAATATTTTGATTTTGTCGGAATAAATATTAGTGATTTACCTGTCAATTATCGTAGCGAAGTTAACTTAGCTGCTTTGGATTGGTTGAGTATGGTGGCAGACCGTTTGCAGCGTGGATATCTGTTAACTATTGATTATGGTTACCCTGCTAACCGTTACTATAATCCCAGGCGATCGCAAGGTACGCTACAGTGTTATTATCATCATCAACGTCATAATGACCCATATATTAATATTGGGCAACAAGATATCACGGCACACGTTGACTTTACCGCTTTGGAACGATGGGGTGAGCGGTGTGGATTAGATAAAGTTGGTTTTACCGAGCAAGCATTGTTTTTGATGGCTTTGGGGTTGGGAGAACGAATCGCCGCCCTATCGTATACACAACAACCCATCTCACAGTTGCTGCGCCGCCGGGATGTTCTACATCAGCTTTTAGATCCTTTGGGACTGGGTGGGTTTGGTGTCTTAGTTCAGCGCAAAGGACTGACAACTCAAGAAGCTGCACAACCTTTGAAAGGATTCAGCGTGCCAGAACAAATGAAAATGTGAAAAATAAAGCGCTATTAACAGTGTGTGAGTGATTGTTGATCTACCATAGCAGTGATTACATTGGAAATAATAATTTCAAAAGGGTAATAATTATGACTCCTCATGACCTTTTCATGTTAGTAGTGCTACTGGTTCCGGGAATTCTACTTTCGGTGCTGATTATGGTGACTTTTGCGGCTGGAGGTTAAGGAAAGAATCAAGAGTCAAGAGAGAAGAATCAAGAAAGAAAATGACCAACAAAGAACTCAGAACACAGTTGTCAGAACAGCGCAATTTTTTAGAAACACAGGTTGATATCCTTACAATTGTGTACAGCTGGGTTCTGAGTAGAGGTTACAAGTCCCTAATTTTAATTAGGTCAACAAGAAAAATTCTTTCTTAAATCCTCCGGGTAGAGTCTGTGGGGACGAAGGTGTGTTCTGCGTTCTGCGTTCTGTGTTCTTCTTAATCTTGTTTCTTCTCTCGGTGCTTTGTTTTAAAGAATGAAAATCAAACAATTCAAAAGCGATCGCAAACCCAAGGGAAGGTGAAAAATGAAGGTGGCATTTCTGGGGACTGGATTGATGGGACTGCCAATGGCGCAAAGGTTGTTAGAGGCAAATGTAGAAGTTATTGCTTATAACCGCACCCCAGAAAAATTAGAACCACTCAAAGCAGCTGGTGCGGAAGTCGTCACACGCCCCTACCAAGCAATTAATGCTGCTGAGTGTACTATTCTCATGCTAAGTAACGCTGCAGCCATATACAGTGTTTTGCTTTCGGACAGGTCTTGGCAAGCTGTCGCCGGACGCAGCATTATTCAAATGGGAACAATTACTCCCACAGAAAGTAAAGAAATCAGAGATGCAGTGGTTGCTGCTGGTGGCGAGTATATAGAAGCACCTGTTTTGGGTAGCACTCCAGAAGTCAAAGATGGCAAACTGATTGTGATGGTAGGCGCACACCAAGAACAATATCAACGCCACCTAGAATTATTCCAACATTTTAGTCCAGAACCTCTACTTGTAGGTCCTGTAGGAACTGCGGCGGCGCTGAAACTGGCGTTAAATCAACTCATTGCTTCCATGACAACAGCTTTTGCCCTGAGTGTTGGTTTTGCCCAGCGTCAAGGTGTTAGCGTAGATCTGTTCATGTACATTCTGCGCCAGAGTGCGCTTTACGCACCGACTTTCGACAAAAAGTTGCAGCGGATGCTTGAGAGCAATTATGCTAATCCCAACTTTTCGACAAAACACTTGATGAAAGATATAGATTTGTTTATCGATGAGGCAAAATCTACAAGTTTAAATCTCTCAGGCATTGAGGGTGTACGGGACATTATAGACACGGCAATGAAAATGTCATTGTCTGATGCTGATTACTCATCAATATTTTCTGCGATTAATTCATCAACTGACGGCGCTTGAACCTGTCTTTGGCAGTAGCAAGGCATCCTCAATCAACTGTCGCACTTGGTGAGAGACGTAACAATCACTGTTGAGGCAATCAATGAGCAACTTTTTAGCCTCCTCATACTGCTTTTCATCGCTTGCCAGAGTGTCGAGTTGGCGTTTCATCAACTGCAATAAGTCGTCTGCATTTGGCAACATCTCCACTGCTAGCAAAAAGACTTCTCGCCAGCGTTTCTCAGCCATATGGCGCACAAGATTTTGCAAAGCTGCGTCAGCTTGATGAGGTGGGCTAGCAACAATTTTTTTGGCAGCAAAGTATTCTTGAAAGATGATATGGGAAAAGGAGTAAATGCCTCTTGCCCGCTCAACCAGTAAACCATGCTGAGCTTCAATAGACTTCAAAATATCTTCGCTGTCAACTTGAAGTGTTTCTAAAAAGGTGCTACCCTCAGGTAATGTATGGATATTATGGGAAATCCGTGGATCAATGCCGAGTTGCTTGAAAAAATACTCGCCACGTTCAAAGGTAGTCCAAGCAATTTGGCTTAGCAAGTCTTCTTTATGCTGCCGGGATTGTTTGTAAACTTGATTTCGCTCAATACCGCGTTTAGCATCCCATTTTTTCAGTAATAAATCTAGCCCTTCTTCATAAAGCTGACAACGATTCGCTGCAAAGTCTGTTTCCTCAAACACCAGACACAAAAGGCTCAGCAGTAAGGGATTAGTCGCGAGTTCTTTGAGCGGCTGATGTTCTTGCAGCTTTTGCACAAACCGTTGTCCTTTGACCGCATCTTGACCTTGAAACCATTTTGCGGCAAAGCTAACAATTTGTTCGTCATCAAAATCAGCAACTTCCACTTCGGTGAACTGTTCAAAAGTATATTCCTGTGCTGCAATCCGACAGGTTATCACTATAGAATTGGCAAAAAACCGTGTTGCAACAGCGCGAATTTCCTGCAACACTCGGTGAAGGTCGGCTTGTCTGACTTCATCCAAGCCATCGAGTAAAAGTATCGCTCGCCCTTGACTCAGCAGTGTTTGAATTGCTTGGGGTTCAACAACTCCACATTCCTCAAATTGTGCTGTCATGTAGTCCAACAAGCTTGGTTGTTCCCTAGTCTCAGCAAATTCCTTGAGGCTGATAAAAATTGGGACAGCTTCGCCTCGAAATTCACCCAAGTTACACTCAATTGCTAGCCATTTCAAAAACGTGGTTTTGCCGGAACCTGGTTTTCCCCAAATCATCAGCTTGTCGTAGCGTTTTACTGCTTCGAGTCCTGTCACCCGTTTTTCGTAAATGTTGCTTAAGTCAAAACGCTCAAACTGCTGCTGACAACAATCATGCAATTGAGCAATCGAAAGCCGCCTGCGTCCAGTCACTCGCTCCAAAACGTTGACATGAGTGTAAATGGCATCCAACCTAATCGGCTGCTCTTGATTGAGCAGTCGCATTATACCACAACGCCTTGCAATACTGTTATGAATTTTTTCTCGTACAGTTTTTACGAGACTTTCTATCTCAGAAGTACTTGCTGCATCATCTGCAGGGAGTGAGGAAACACTCGCAATCTCATCCCATTCGAGTCCTAACTTTTCGCAGATTGTGACAAAAATGTAGCGGTCAACTGCTTTCCCTTGGAAAAACTTGCTCACTGGCTGACGGCTAATACTCAGTTCCTCTGCCAACGCCTGTTGCGTTAATGAATTACGGATCAGCGCAGCCTGTGCTTTTTTCATTCCTTCAGGAGATGCCTGAAGCGATCGTCTGGTCATTATACTCCATAATAAATATTTTGATAGTGATATGAGCTATTTTCCCAATCAAAAATTTATAAGTCATACAGAATTCATACATAAATCATTCATTACTCTTACCCTAACTCATTCAGGAACATACAATACTGGAGTTGTAGTTACTTGACATCTCTTACATGAATTGAGTTTATAGCATGGCAAATTGTGAGAATGTCAATCGAGGTGAAATTATGAGTACGATTAATGTAACAATAGATGCTCCTTATGAAAGAGACGTAATGCAACAAGCCCTCGAAAGAATAGCAAGGGGATTTCAGGATTATCTGAATTCACTACATCCTGATGAAATTGAAAACTTAGCCGAACAACTGCAAACGACTTATAAAACCTCAAAGTATTCCAAAGCTGAAACTGACTTTGCTGCTAAGCTTGGAGCAAATAAAATCAGTAACCAAGAGCGAGGAAGATTAGAATTTGCTGCCCTTACCAGGAATTTTAAGTGGAGACAAGAGTTACTCAGGGATTCGTTAAGTGCACCGCAAGTGGCGGAAATGCTTAATACAACGCGTCAGACACCCCATGATCGTTTGAAAAAGAACAGCTTAGTTGCAGTTCAAGACAATGGAGTTTGGAAATTTCCCACTTGGCAATTCGATCCACAAGGACCAGATGGCGTGATTGCTGGATTACCAGATGTCTTGAAAGCCCTTAATGTTCCTGCTATGTCGAAAATCAGTTGGCTCACTCGACCAAACAAAGCTTTAAATGGGCTTACGCCTGTAGAAGCTTTGAAAGGCGGTCAAAAACAGGAAGTCATTGCTGAAGCACGGTGTGTCGGAGTGTTATAGCAATGTGTCAGAGTTAATTTATCAAATTGTACTAGACTCAAAAACCCGGTTGTTCGCCACAACCGGGTTTTTTCAGTTTTTATACTTAGTAAAAAAACACACAAAAATTGCGTAATTTGTAGTGAGGACTTTAGTCCTCAACTTTGAGAGCGCTAAAGCGCTCACTACAAGGCAATCAAAATTATTAATGATAAGACTACTAGGGAAACTGATTGGCTACAAAAAAATTACCGAAATTATACTGAAAAATTTTCCATAACTACACACATAATTTCCGGAATGACATGGATGCCTTGTGAATCTTCCAGTTAACAAAGCTTGGAGTTCCAAGTTTTGCAACGTCTCAAGGGTTATGGGACGTTCAGTATCCTAATTTGTTAGTCAACCATAATAGGAGTGAAAAAGGTGGTAAATATAATACTCCCACCTCCTGGCTTTAGTAAGGCAAAACCAAAATTCCATATTTTAAAGAAGGGTACGGAACTTTTAAGAATTTTCTCTCCCGAATATAATACTGCTGCTCTTACCTTTCGTTTTTGGGGTCCGCTTCATCGGTTTGACCATCATCTGGGGGAGTGCCCTTGTGTTAACTTTATACAAGAAAATGATGATTCTGCTGATGTTTGCCCTCAGGAGTCCTCTGCAGGGGAGGAGAAACTTATTTCACTAGAACAATTAGTTGATTCTGGCTGCTATAAGCCACTGAATCGAAAACCATGCAATGACCCACTACGTGGTATATACTACGTAGCGCCTGCGCCTCTACTTTCGAGCTGTCTAGTGGAAGTTTTTGGTGACGCAGGCTGTATAGAAATTACTGACCACCAGATTGCTTTGATCACGACCACAAGTCAATTAAAATTATTGGATGTACGCGGTTCTGGTGCAATGCGGGCTGGTGCTAATGACGCAACTTTAGCGAAAACAGAGAAACGTGGTTTAAGTCAAGCTTGGTCGCGCTACTTTTATGAGCAAAAAGAAATATACCCAGAAATTGAAGGGATTATTTACCGCAATGCTCATAATGATGAAGAGGCGATCGCCATTTATGAGCGTGCTAAACATCTACTCACCTGTCCACCAGAAAATGTTTTCCCCCTGAAACATGAATTGTTCCGGGGTCCAATTCTAAAAGCCGCAGAGGAAAATAATCTAGAGGTGGAGCGTTATTGGTAAGTCACTTGTGGTAGACGGGTTTCCCGACATAAGCTGCATTGGCTCACCCGAAGAGTGATTGTCCCACTCTGAAAAAACCGAGACACACAAGTAAGAGTATGGATAACAAATCCGATAATTCTGAGGCTAGTAAAAGCATAATTTCCAGGGAAGCAGTAGATTGGCTACTGCAACGCATCTTCCAAATTCCTAAAAAATGGTTAATTATTAGTATTATTCTTATCCTTATTAGTACCTGTGAAATTAGCTGGGGCAAAGAATCATCGTTTAAATTTAGAGTTACAAATACAACAGCAGTTTTCCTATCGCTGATTTGGTTACCATCTATACTTAAGATTTTTGCATTGAGTGGGGGAGCGCTGAAGACGCCTGCGGGAGAAATTGGTAGCTCAGGCATGAAGACTATGCTAGAGTCATTGACCAGTGATTCCTTAGGATTTCTCATCGAGCAGACCAAGCTAGCAGAAGATGCTGCTCCACCGCAACAGCAGCAAGAAATGCGTCAAATTCGCCAACAATGGCAGAAAGTCTACGCCTCACGGATTCCTGTATCAGAAGCACGCCAGGAAATGGAGCGTTTAGCCGAACGCTACAAGGAACTAAGAATGACAATGCCTTCGGGAGTGCAGCGAACATTTGAGATGGAATCAGTCGCTGGACGGATGCGTGCTTTAGCTCCAGAAGTAAAATATTCTATACAAGAAGTGAAAGACCTTCTGCAATCGAACGACCAAGGGAAACGATTGCTAGGACTTTCTGTTGCGGAGTGGTCTGGAGATCCAATTTATTTTGATTTGGTTTTACATTTAATTAGTCATTCAGAAACGGCTTTTGAGCAAACGATTGCATTGAGGGCAGCTCAAAAGATGGTGTCTAAGCTCGATACTGAGCAGAAGAAAAAATTGCAAGCAGCACTTATTGAACAGCGTAATTTCAATCAAGAAGAAAAGCGTTGGATTAAACCTGATTCTAATCGTTGGATATTGAGCGATCGCCTCTTATCAGCGCTTAATGAATAGATGTGACTTGCAGCATTTTGAAGTTTTCTAAAGTTGAACTACTTGTAAGTCATGATGTGCTAATGACACCTAAACCAAGGGCGATCGCTACATCCGAACTCCAGTAAAAATGGTATTTGATGAATCAGGGTAAAGTGGGCATTGCTCTGATTTTTTACACACTGTTCCCACATTTGGGTAGCAATGCCCACCCTACAAGTTACTTAATTATTTTTGAATTTTGAATTTTGAATGTTTGAGTAAGGTGGGCATTGCTCTGATTTTTTACACACTGTTCCCAGATTTGGGTAGCAATGCCCACCCTACGAGCTACGAGCTGTTCTCACATTTGGGTAGCAATGCCCACCCTACGAGCTACTAACAAAACTTACAATTTTGGCAAAATTTCTGGTAATAACTGACCAGGAACTTTAGACAAAGCCAGGTTTTGTCCCTGTATACCTAATTCATTGTGGAAAGCGCGAATCGTTTTTACCACGTAAGCAAACGTTGTTTGATAAGCCTCTGGTTGCTTGCTCAACCCATTTAAAGCTTGCAAATGATTGTCTAATGCTGCTTCTAAATGTTTAGAACGAGTTGGTTTATCAACATCGAAATACTGGTCTGTTGCTAACTGAAAATGAGCTAATCCTAGATTATTGTGAGTGGCAAACACATCAAAACTCAAAGGCATACCACTGAGTGAGTGAGCAAGAACAAGCGCTTCTTCGTATGCAGTAACGCACTGTTCTAACAACTTTTGCCGCTCCTCCTTGGAACTTTGTGCTTGATTTGCTAAGTGCCAATAAGCAGTTCCAAGATTATTTTGGGTGGCGGCGCAGGCGGGAGGAACATTCGCAGGAGTCCGATATTTCAGCGCTTCCTGGTAAGCATCAATAGCTAGGTGCAGATTTTCTGGTGGCTGTTCGTACTGTGCAATATTCCAATATGCCGTGCCGATATTGTTTTGAATCATGCCATACTTGAGCGGTTCTTCTTCAGGGCTATAATAACCAAGCGCTAGTTTGTAAGCTGCGATCGCTTTCTTAAGATGCTCAACTGGTTGATTGTATTGTGCTAAATGCCAATAAGCTGTTCCTAAATTATTCTGGCAAGCAGCATACTTTAATGGTTCCATCTCGGCTGTACGGAATTGTAGCGCTTCACTGTAAGCTATAACCGCTTGCTGCCAGTTTTCCGCAGGATTAGCAAAACGGGCTAAATCACCGTATGCTGTTCCCAGATTATTTTGTACGCGAGCGTAGGTTTCCGGGTGGCTTTCGGCTGAAATGAGCTTCAAAGCCAGATGATAAAACTCAATCCCCTGCTCTATGTAAGCTTGTCCTTCCTCAGAATTGGGTGGTGTACGGTAAAGCATCCAGTACAATGTACCCAAATCATTTAAGGTATCAGGCACGTGGGGTGAATTGTCATCATGGGTGATTGATTCTTGATAGGCAAGAATTGCCACCATGAGATTTTCTAGAGTTGACTGTCCATGCTCAATACGCAGGCGATATAAGTTTCCTAAGCGATGATAAGCGATCGCCAGATCGACGCTTGAAGCTTGTTGCGCGTGTAATTCTTCTATCTCCTCTAAAATATGCCGCACTTGCAAGTTCTGTTCATCGTCTTCACCAGCTGTCGTGTTAATCGTTGCTAAAACTAGCTCTGTTAATTCTTTGCTAATGTGAGATATGCGCTCTTGTGATGGGGTTTCGCTGGCGCTTGCTTGATCAGTGAGTTCCTCTTCAAGAGGTTTGCTTGTTAAGTTTTCTGAAGTTGACGGAGGAACTTCTTGCCCTTTGTGTCCGCGATTAACTGATATCTGTTTCGCAAAGTCAAAATCATCCGCAATCGCTGATTCTTCTAGAATCGATTGCTCAACATTGCCCAACTCTAAATTTCTAGAACTGGATAAACGTTCTGGAGAGGTTTTATTTTGAGTTGTCGGTGTGGGTTCTCCAGCAAAGACAAAAACACCTGTACGGTAACGCCAAAACTGTGGTGCTGATTGCTGAATAGCATGCAACCAAGGACGTGGAACCCACAACAGCAAGCTGGATTCAAACTTAGACAGTTGTTGCTCAGTTAAACGCAGATAGTGCAAAAATAACCGTTGTATTGCTACTGGTTGCCTAGTCAGCTGTTCAACGCCGACAATTTGAAATGCTGGTATTGGTAGCGATCGCCCTGGAGTGTCTTTTGATGTACCAACAATAGGTGGTGGATAATTAGACAACCACTGATTTATCTGAGCTATAGGATTAGGGTCGCTTAAATTCAGCCGCAACGTTACTAGTCGCGGGTATGCTGGTGTGCTGGCTTCTTGTGCATTTGATGGCTGATATAGCACTTGCCCAACAGGATAAGCCAAAGTTGAATGCAAACGTGCCGCCACCTGATTTCTCAGGTTTAAATCATCACACACCGCCAAAAAGATTTGTCGTCGTAAACCGAGACTAAGGGCAAGTTTTAGGCGGTGATACACTTGCCGATTCCAAGCAAAATTATCCGAGTGTGTAGTTTCATTTACGCTCATGGCGGCTAAAGAGCCAAAACCTAGTGGATATACCCTCTTGGGGTGCATGCAGGCAGCCTGTAAATCTGACCATGACTACGATTTTCAAGCCATTGTTGCTTTGCTCAGGATAAATCAATTCTTTGAGCTTTCAAAGAACAAATGTATAAATTATGCTCTAACAAGAAAATATTTTAAAAAATAAAAACCAGGCTCTCATAAGACTAGTACACCCCGGGCGGAAATAAAGCTACTATTCACGCGGAAGCGAAAAGCTTATGAACTAAGCATTTTGAATGCGTGAATGTCTCAATTCCAACAGAGCGGTACTAGGAGCCTGAAAAAGCGCAAAAATTAAATTTTTAATTTCTAAAACAATTTGCTATCAACTTACATTGGATACAGAAAAAGCAACAAAAATCAAGCCACCAACCAAAATCGTTGCAGTAATTCCCAGGATAATATAATTTCGCTTTTGACGCTCAGTAGGCGGTTCTGCTGTGTAAACTTTGGGTTCACGAGCAAAGTTATTCAGACGACCGCCTTCTTCTGTTGTATAGGGCATGAGTACAATTCCTTATCCCATTTATTTATTTAATGTTACAGAAGCGATATATTTGCTCTTAACAGTAGGAGACAAATCGTTACATTAGCAGAGAAGAACACAGAATGCAGAACGCAGAACTCAGAATAGAAGAGGACACGGTGACGCGGTGACAAATTCCCTGTGTGCGTCGCCGAGTCTCTCGGTCTGGCTTGTCTTGTGGAATCCTGAGTTCTTTCTTCGTCAACACTCAAGAGCGACTATGAATGATTAACTCTTGATTGTTGACTAACTTGGGTAGAGTCGAGAGGAGCTATTACGCTCCGTCCCTCTCTGTTAGATCCGGACGTGCCGCTTTCGCTGCATCCGGCTCCCGATGTTCTTACCTTGCGGTTTTGCTCGTGTGGGTGTAATCGTGGCAGCTTTCGTGTATGGCTAGAAGGTTTGATTTCTTCCAGTTGTTGTGATTTCCATCTACGTGATGTAGGTGTACTCTCTCCTCACTTAGCATTTTTAAGCCGCAGTGACCGCATGAATGGTTTTGCCGTTTTAAGGCTTTAGAGGTTTCACCGTCGTAGAGCTTGCTGTTACGTTCGCTCCAGTAGGTAATATCTCCATCGAAAGGTGATTTATCCCCTTTGACGTTGACGTGTTTGTTTTCGGAGTAAGGAACTGATGGGAACGCTTTGTCAACAAGCTTTTTGCTTGAGTAGCGGTCATTCTTGGTTTCCTTGTTGAATACCTTGAACGCTCTATATTTGATGTGGTACAGGGAGAATCTTGAACCGTCCATCTTGCAGTAGCGGTGGTAATTCCTCCATCCTCTAACCAGGGGGGCTAGTTTTTTAGCTTTTTCCTTGGAACCATAGTTCGAGTTGTTGACGATTGCTTTTACTTTCTGACGGAACGCTTTGAAGTTATCCACTGAAGGGACACATCGAAACTTTCCGTTGTTTTGCACTTTGAAGTGCCAACCGAGGAAATTAAAGCCATCTGTCGTATCGGTAATCTTGGTCTTGCGTTCGCTGACGTTCATCCCTCTTTCAGCAAGGAATTGACTAATTCTCTCAAGTATCTTCTTTTCGTCATCTTTAGGTTTGAGTATTATTACCATGTCATCTGCATACCGGATTGACTGGTGAATTGCTTCAATCCCATTGAGTGCGATGTTAGCTAATAGCGGACTGACCACCCCACCCTGAGGAGTTCCCTGTTCCGGGAACTCAGGATTTGTACCTGCCTTGAGGCAGCGGAAGATACCTCTCTTCATGCCTGCTGGGGCGATGAGGTTATCCATTATGGTGTTATGGCTTATCCTGTCAAAGCATTTTTCGATGTCGAGTTCGATAACTCGCTTATCTATTCCATTACAGCGTGAGTTTAGATTAATGAACAAGATTTTCTGTGCATCGTGCGCCGAACGTCCTGTCCTAAATCCGTAACTCCTTTCATGGAAGGTTGCTTCGTGTGCTGGTTCCAGGGCATATTTCGCAAGGCATTGCCATGCTCTATCTGCGATGGTAGGGACTTTGAGAATTCGGGTTTTTCCGTCCTTTTTGGGGATAGGTATCTCCCGTAATTTGTTATGATGCCAGTTGTGATAGTTGGTCTTGAGGTTTTCCTCAAGCGCAATGCGTTCTTCAAAGTTGAGGGACGCTTTGCCATCCACACCCGCAGTCTTTTTGCCAGCATTTAGCTGAGTTACTTGTCGGATAGCCAGTAACCTTGCTGAGGTGGATTTTAGAATCAGTTTTTGCAGTGACCGCGTTTTCCGCTTGTCGCCAGCTTGAACTGCTTTGTACACTCGCTTTTGTAGGCGGAATAGGTTTTTGCGGAATTGCTTCCACGGTAACTTGCTCCAAGATTCACTAGTTTTAACGCTGTGTCTAATCATGCTCTGGCTTCGGCTTGTGTACTCTGAACACCTCAACCCAATTACGGGTTGTCCTAACCGAATCAAGGGGGTTCTGTCACTCGTCTGACCTACTTGAGGTTCGACCTCCTCAAGACCCTTGGTTCGTTTTTCTTCGTTCCCCAGATGAGATTGTTTGTACCGTTAGGTGGAACCACTTCAACCGCCAGAACCCCTTACTCTTTTGCCGCTTATCGACTAAGTATCGGCGGGATTATCTCTGGCGTAGTCAGGGATTTTGTGTTATGCCCTGCTTCTGGATGGGTTGCTTTTTTAGGTTCTATTTTCACCTTGGGTACTCCCTGTTAGCGCCAGTGTCAACCCATAACAGTTGTCTGATTGCGCCCTGTTCCCAGCTTCGCTCTGTAGAATTCCGAGTCTACTCGGCGTGGGCAGATAAGGAGTCACTCTTGAGTTTAGAGGGTAGGGCTTTCACCTACATCCTGTCTGGAGTTCAACCATTACTGATTGGATAACTTATGTACGGACTGATTACCGTGATTCAGTTATCAGCGAATCGCACTAATCGTCCCAGTCAGCGGTGAACTAGCAATAGCATAGGTTTTGATGGGCATTCTGCCGGCAAGGTAAGCCAGACGACCGGCAACTGTTGCCAAATTCATGGCATGAGCCATTGCTGGGGCGTTTTGTGCGAGGGCGATCGCGCTATTAATCAACAAGGCATCTGCGCCCATTTCCATTGCTTGTGCTGCTTCAGAGGGCGCTCCAATGCCTGCATCTACCACCACTGGTACATTGGCATTTTCAATGATGATTTGAATATTTGCAGTTGTTTTCAATCCTTGTCCAGAACCAATCGGTGCTGCCAAAGGCATAACTGTCGCACAGCCAACTTCTTCCAAACGCTTTGCCAGCATGGGGTCAGCATTAATGTAGGGCAACACAGCAAAACCTTCTTTCACCAGTTGTTCTGCTGCTTGTAAAGTACCAATGGGGTCTGGTAGCAGATACTTCAGGTCAGGAATCACTTCTAATTTCACGAAGTTGTTATCTTCCTGTCCTAAAAGTTTTGCCATTTCCCGCCCCAGACGTGCGACGCGAATTGCCTCTTCTGCAGTTTGGCAACCTGCGGTATTCGGCAACATCCAGATTTTTGTCCAATCTAATGCTTCGGCTAAACCTTCATGTCCGGGAGCATTGGTTTGTACTCGCCGCACTGCAACAGTGACAATTTGACAACCGCTCTTCACAACGCTTTGCTGCATTTCCTCAATGCTGCGATATTTTCCAGTTCCCGTCATCAAGCGAGATTGGAAAGTTTTTCCCGCAATTTGGAGTGGTGAGTCTTCTAAAGTGCTAAGTTCTGAGTTCCTAGCTGCGGTTTCTGAATTCTGAGTTTTGAGTGTGGGGTAAGTAAGCATTGAGGTAGTAGATGACTTGGTGTGGAAGCGCGAGTAGTGAAAATGAGATAATAAAGGGTCGGAGTTTTGCTCAAGAATCAAATCGGCAAGCAATGCTCCTGTTACAGGTGCCAGAAGAATACCATTGCGGTAATGACCTGTCGCCAAGGTTAAGTTCTCACAAGGGCTGGTGCCAAGAATAGGTAATTCATCTGGGGTTGCAGGGCGAAATCCCCACCAAAATTCCTCAATAGGATAGTGCTGTATTTGAGGAAATAGACGAATGGCTCTTTGTAGTAAGGTTTGAATTCCTGCTGGCGTGTTGTGGGGGGTAAAGCCGACATCCTCAACCGTGGCACCAATAATAATTCGTCTGTCGCGCCTTGGAACGATGTAAATATCTTCCCCAAACAAAACCCGTGTCAAAGGCAGATCCGGCACAAATTCCGGTACTCTCACACTCAGCATTTGACCTTTTACAGGACGCACAGGCAGGGGAAACAATGCGTTTGACCAAGCACCAGCTGCCAAAACATAATGTTGGGCGCGAAGGACTCCAGCACTTGTTTGTACGCCAACAACTTGCCGTTGCTGCTGTTGAATGCCTTCGACTGCAATACCTTCTTTAAGTTCAACGCCAAGGGACTGAGCAGTTGCCAACAATGCTTGTGCTAATGCCCTATTGTCTACTTGTGCGTCTTCAGGATACCACCAACCTCCAACAACTTCTTCTCCCAATCCTGGCTGATATTGATGAATGACTTCCTTTTCTAGCCAGTAGGCGGGGGAAGAGGAGGATGAGGAGGATGAGGAGGATGAGGAGGATGAGGAGGATGAGGAGGATG
>NZ_CAWUDP010000081.1:0-44034 GCF_963920835.1 Scytonema sp. PCC 10023 | reverse complement strand
CTCCCTCATCTCCCTCATCTCCCTCATCTCCCTCATCTCCCTCATCTCCCCATCTCCCTACCATGCCCACAGATCCCTACGCTTGGATAGAAGAATCTCTGGCTACAATTCACCGTGCTAATTGGTATCGCTCAGTACAAACAATCCACGGTCTTCCAGGTGCAACAGTACTTTTGGAAGGACGAGAGGTGATTAATTTTGCCAGTAATGACTATCTGGGATTGGCTGGGGATCAGCGGCTGATTAAGGCGGCTACTGCTGCTGTCCAAGAATTTGGTACGGGTGCAACTGGTTCTAGATTACTCAGCGGACATAGAGAATTACATAGGGAATTGGAAAGAGCGATCGCATCCCTCAAACAAACAGAAGATTCTCTAGTATTCAGTTCCGGCTATCTAGCAAACCTGGGTACAATAACTGCCCTTGTAGGCAAACGTGATTTCATTTTATCTGACCAGTACAATCACTCTAGTCTGAAAAACGGGGCAATCCTGAGTGGTGCAACCATTATTGAATATCCTCACTGTGATGTTGAAGCATTAAGAACCCAACTGAGTCAACAAAGGCAAAACTACCGACGTTGCCTTATCATCACTGATAGCGTCTTCAGCATGGATGGTGATTTGTGTCCTTTATCGGCACTGTTGGATGTCGCTGAAGAATTTAGCTGTATGCTGCTCGTTGATGAAGCTCATGCCACAGGGGTACTGGGAGAAACTGGCGCTGGATGCGTAGAACATTTCGGATGTACGGGAAGGCAATTAATTCAAATTGGCACTTTGAGCAAAGCTTTGGGTAGTCTAGGTGGATATGTGGCGGGAAGTGCAACCTTAATAGACTTTTTGCGAAATCGCGCACCTAGCTGGATTTACACCACGGCGCTTTCTCCTGCGGATACAGCAGCGGCGCTAACAGCAATAAAAATACTACAGCAAGAACCGCAACGCCGCGCCCAATTGTGGCAGAATGTAGCTTACCTCAAACAGGTCATGCAGCAGCAGCCACTATCGCTGATATTACTACCCTCTGAGTCACCGATTATCTGCTTTCAACTGCCAAGCGCAGCAGATGCGCTCAAAGTTGGAAAGCAACTGAAAGCTGCTGGCATTTTTGCCCCGGCTATTCGTCCGCCAACCGTTCCTACCAGTCGGATACGAATTTCTGTCATGGCAACTCATGAACCAGCGCATATCCAGAAACTAGTAGAGATACTTGCGCAAGTTTTTCCGTAGTTGCTTGTGTTCCCACCGAAGTTGTAGAACTGGAGAGGCTCGCCCTGACGGCATATACACAGTTGCGTTCAAAAATATCGCAATCCCCACCCTATTATTTTGCTAAAAATATCCTGATGATGCAGAGATTCACATGAATATTGTGATTAAAATCACTGCTGAGTAAATTTGATTTATGGTAATCATCCTCTGACTATGTAACTTTTTACATTCATGTTGTGACTCAGATCACTGCCTAGTCAACCAGATGATTGATATATATAATCCTACTCATAACTATAATGTAGAGCTTGAGATTCATGTTGTGACTCAGGTCACTGTTTGGTATGTTTTTATCTGGGTGCTAAAACAGCAACAAAGCTAGTAATATACTGTCCAAAAAGTTAGTCAGAAAAGCAAAATAATGATCATTGCACCCAAAACTGTCATGAATCAACCAGAGATTTTTTAGATTTCACAAGTCAGGGCTGATATATAAACGAAGTTTTCAAGCCGTACAATTTTTCAACAGTGTTTCATATACGGATATTGTACGCAAGGTGATAGGGAAAAATGAGTTGTATACACGGTGCAATCTCAGCAACAAGAAACGCTCTGACACTTTACAAGAATTTAAAGCTGCCTTCATAATGACACTTTACGAAAATTTCAAATTGGCTTCATAAATCACATTTCAGGTGAGAGGAAGTTAATCGAGGTTCCATCGGTAAAAACGCTTATAGTTATCAGGAACTCTCATCAAATTATTTAGAAGGATAAAATTTAAAAGCCTTGTTGTTAATAGCTTTAAGGTAAACAACAGAGGAGAGGGAAAATCTCAGCCCGATGGTAGTTCCTTATTTTTACTTACCCACAACACGAATTATTTACACATTCTTTTTAAATATTTATAGGGAATTTTAACTAAATACGGAAATAATATCTAGATAATTGTATCTATAACCAAAGAAATAGATAGGACACTCTTCGATAGAAGGTATCCTTAATAACTTTTAAAGACCAATAACTTCTTATAAAGAAAAAGATGAATATATTTACTCGTTTACTAAGTACATTTGCTGTCTCTCTATCTGCTGTTGCTGTTATGCCTTACTTTGTAATAGCGCAAGAGACTCCAACTACTCCCCAACAAAAAACGACGCAAAAGCTTTGCTCTTCGGATGCCGTGGAAGATTTGTTGCCTCCTTTCGTGAGCCAGAAAAGTGAAGAACCGCTTTCCTACTTAGGGCAGCAAGGTTTTACACAAAACCCAGATGGTGCCTGGGTTTGTTATGCAAGTGATTCTAGGAAACAGGGACGTTATTACACCCTATTGAAAGTCCAACAAATCAATGGAAAGCTTCTAGCCAGTTCTTTCCTGGAGGGCGGCATTCTCGTTGAAGGGCAGGACAACCGCAGCCTAGACTTATTCATGATGCTTATAGAGAAGCATACAAAGACAAATCAAGGGAACCGTGAAAGTATACGCAGATATCTGGAATCCTTCTTTTCCCTAGTGAAGGAAGCAAAGGTACAACCCTCTAATCGTGGTTACCTCTTCGACCAACCAAACAGCGCTGTTGTCATCTACCACTCTGTTACAGGCGAAAAACTTAAAGGGACAGCAATCACAATTAACATCAACTCGCCTCAGAATTTAACTTCCTCTCCAGTCTCATAAGGTGCATCGAAAATTACTTGTTGGAGGTAAATCCCTTGAAGTCAAAAGTTCAAAAAATAGCGGTTACATTATCATCTTTTGCAACAGTAGTCAATGCATCTCAACCTGCTTCTGCTCAACTCAACGTTGGACACTATGGCATCCAACAAGGACTGGAGCAAAACTATCTCCAGTACCAGAGATCAGGGCGAGATTTAAGCCAAATGCGAGGCATTGCTGGATGTAGTGTAGGATTTGGTGCTTCTTGTAACAAGGCTGGAGCAGTGTTCGAGAAAATACTTGAGTCGAAAGGTGGACCAACCTACCAAGAGTTGCTGATGAAAGCCGCTGGTGGGGAAGAAAACTTCCGCAATTTCGCTTCCTTCTACGGAAACAATCCCAATCTTGCTCAGATACCGTACGCCTCATTCTGGGAGGACGGCAACGCTGCTATCGTGGATGGGCATCAGTATCTTCTTGGGCAGACGGTAAGTCAGACTCCACAAGAAGGTTTGGCACAGATCACCAAAAACTTTGACTGGGCACCTCAAGGAGGTGGGAACTCGCTTGATCCTCGTAATGCCTTGCTGGATTTGAAATACTCTTATGGGCGTCTGTTGCTTCGGGAGATTGCAAAAATTCCCGATGCTCAGCAGCAGATTCAAGCTCTGGGTCTAAAGCCGGAGGAAACCAAGTTTTTCTTAGAGAAACTTTCAGCAGCCAAGCTTGCGTTAGAATCTGGAAATGAACAGTCTCTCAAATACACTATTCTCCGAGAACTCTCCTTTCCATATGCGCCAGATGGTGCTGATTTGGGACGTCCAAATCTTGGCGTTCCCCCCTCAGGTGATGGGTTCACTGATAAACTTGAAACGATCGCTGGAGAAGTCGTTTCATGGGAATCTCCAGTATCGTTAGAGCCAGAAGCGATCAGCCTTGATCTTCCTTCCAGCCTTGCACAAGTTGATTTTCCTGGCAACATACCAGAAGATAGCGTGTTGCAACAAGGCTCAGGGAGTTCTTTTCCTACCTGGCTGATTGGCGGTGCCGGTCTTGCTTTGCTCCTACTTCTTCTTTCGTTTGGTGGCGGTGATTCCTCCGGTCGCGGTGGTAGCAGCATCGCAGCTACACCGCCTGTTGGCACTTCCTCTTCCTCTGGTGGCGGTGGGTCTGTTCCTCCATCAGGCAATGGTGGTCCTCCGGGTGAAAACCAAATCATTGAAGTGCCGTCCACTCCTCCCGTAACTGTGCCTGGACAGGAAGTGAAGAAGGTACCGGAGCCAACAACAATAACGCCCCTTGTATTAATGATCATTTTCATTTACATGGTCACTCTCAAGCACTGGCGCACACAAACAAAAGGGTAAGTTTTTCCCTTGTGCAATTTGGTGGCTTATACCAATTAAAAATGCGACAGATACCCCACCCGCCTGACGGCACCCTCCCCGATGCCTTGGGGAGGGTTGAGGAGGGGTCTTGTCGATGTGTCGCATTCTTTTTCCAAAACGGTATTAGCTGAAATATAGAAGCACTCGCATTCTTCTGTTTCTATGAAGAATGCGAGCGTTAGTTTTTGAATCTAGTTAGTATGGTAGATGCCTATCGTAGCCTTATGAGCTGTGACCTCTGCTACACCGAATCAGAGATTACGGTGTAGGCTTCCCAACCTCACGATTGGGTTTTCCTGGTTATTTCCCTTCCGGGTATTGCATCACTTACCTAGTCGTGCAGGATTTCTCCCATACGACCCCGGCAGACCGATTGCCCAGGCGGTTTCCGTTCCGCATAGCCCGTGCGTACTGCTCTCCCTACGAAAACGAATGGAAAATACACCTACGTACTGCGTTCGCGAAGCGTCTCGCAGAGAAGTTTTTACCCAACTACAGAATCGGGCACATCTCACCCGAAGTTTTTGGTTGGAACCCCTTAACTCCGATGGTCAAGGTACAGACCGATTTATGCCGTTTGCGGTGTTCACCACGCAGAAGAAAGCGTGTCCGTTTGAGTCAAGGCAACCGCTGGTTATACGGTATATTTATCCTAACGTTTTTGTTAGGAATTGCCAACAAATATACGTGTTTTTTTGTTAATTTTAGGGGTATTGAACCCCATAAAATTAACGAGGGGGAGTCCATGTATCCCACGCCTCCCTATCGGGTAGGACGTGGGTCTTATAGCTCCCCCAAACCCCCTCGAAAGATAAAACTTGCTACTGACCTGATTTATTGTTCGTGTTTGAATTAGGTTGCGCTGGAGCAACTTTTGCCTCAACTTTCACACTTTTGACACCTTTAATCTCTTGTGCCAAAGTAGAAATTTTATTCAGTTGCTCCTGAGTAGGAACTGTTCCCGCTACAGTGACATCACCTTCTTCAGCGTCAACTGTTAACTGACTAGCTGGTATATTTGCCTCTAACTTGCCGCGAACTTCGCTTTCCAAATCATCATCTTCTCTTTTTGCATCACCGCCGGTGGCATTGTTACGTTGCTCGCGTGCTCTAATGTCAGACTCTATTTGGTCTTTACGAACTTGATCGGTAGCGTCTTCTTGGGTTTTCTGAGCAGTTTCTTGTGTTGGAGCGTTAACGTTTTCATTTGTACTAGAAGGAGCATCTGCACTCGTTCTAGAAGGGGGTTCGCAACCAACCGCACCAACAGCTATAACGCCACTAATGATCAATGGAATAAACTTGTTCATCTTCTCTGTTCCACTTGAATGTTTCAAAAGTTTCATTGACAGAAGCAGTTATTAACAGCAGACAGTTATCTTTTCATTTACAAAATGGATACAAGAACACGCAAATCCTTGTTGAAATTGCCTAACTTCATTCTGTTACGAGAACTGACTGATAACTGACTGATAACTGACTGATAACTGAACACTGTTAATTGTGTGTGAGGTTGAGGAGCGAATCTTTCAAAGTCCAGACTCAACAGTCAATAGTCTAGAAAAAGCGGTTTTTTGATCAGCGACTCATGACTGATGACTTACTAAATAGTTGCATCACGACGGTCAACAATAGTTACCTGAGGTTCATTGTTCACAATGCGATCAGAAGATGGATTGTTCAGAACGGGAGCAGACTCATCTGTACGAGTGCCTGCAACACCAGGTGCATTGTAAATGCCAAACTCCTGAATACCCTGGTTTGTCAGAACAGTTTCAGCACGACGAATTTCATCATCTGTACCGTCTACTATCACCAAATAATCACCACGAGAGACCCGATCATTGTATACTCTGGCTCGTTCTTCAGGAATTCCCAAACCAATTAGCGCACCCAATAATCCGCCAGTTGCTGCACCAATTCCAGCACCTGCAACAGTTGTAGCCAGAGTTGTAGCTATTTCGCCTGCGAGTAATATAGGACCCACACCAGGAATTGCCAAGGTACCTAAACCTACGAGCAAGCCAGTAATGCCCCCTAATGTTGCACCAGTCACTGCTCCGGTTGCGGCTCCTTCATCAGCTTTGTTGCCAACACGCTTTTGCGTTTCGACACCAGCAATATCACCTTCACGATCCGCATCTCTAGCAATGATAGAAATCTTATTCATCGGGAAGCCAGCATCTCTGAGTTCGGTGAGTGCATACTCAGCTTCACGACGGCTAGAAAATACGCCAACGGCACGCTTGTGTTCGCCCAAAGCCATTTTACTCCTCCATTTCATAGCGAAAAGTAAGCACAAATTTATGTAGTTTCTACTTTGTTTTGCGCTCACATTACTGTTTTGCCTTGTTTTGCTCTAACTTACATCGTCCGCAAGTGTAAGCTAAGTATCTATCAACAGATTGGTTATGAGCCTAGACTAATCAATATAGCGGTTTGCAACCCTTGTATAGCGCTGGCTCGTCTTTGCGCCTACTCTGCCTTGAAGCCGCTGCATTGTCTATGCTCGAGACAAAAAAAGTCTATTTACCTAAAAATAGCTGTAAAATTGCATAATGATTCAATGCTTGTTTTAACAAAAAAAAGTGCAATATCTACAAAGGATGACTCTTCATGACTACTTACAGGGGAAATTGCGCTCCAATTGTTCGGTTCTACGACTTTCACTAACAAACAAATCCTTATAACCTCGTAAATAAGTAGTGAATGTCTGCCCAAAATGCTGTCAGTCGCTCTTTATTGAAGGGGTGAAAAGTTGTGTATAAATGGATCTTGCCAAGTCTGAGCGAAGTTTTAGCAAATAAATCAACAGTGGCTGAATGCTCATCTGCCAAAGCACAGCAGCAGTGGCGCGTAAGCATAGCGGCGACAGAGCAGTTGTTATTAAATACCTTGGCAACAGCGTTACCTGAAGATACCCAAGGATTAGTTTTAGCTGCGCCAGCACCTGTCTTCAGCGAACCAACACTAGCTCAAAGCTTGCAAACAGTCACTTTTACGGCAAAGCCATTTAACCCCTTGGCACTCATGCCATTTCAAATGCCTCATGATGTGACTGTGGCAGATGCATTTGCTCCTGGTGAGTCGGTTTTACCTCTGTTAGGAACAGATCCATTGGCTAGGGAGCAGTTTTGTTTGGTTTTCACCAAGCAGTTTAGATTAGTGCTGGTTTTAGCACAAGATACCAATGGTGATAAAAGTTTTTCATTTTCTTTTGAGCCAGAGGTTGTTGAGTTAGCATGGCGATCGCTCGGAGCAAGAGTCAGATTAAGCCATCCGCAGTTGTTTGCCGATTTAGAGGCATTAGTACAAAAGTATTCTCCAGAAACTCCAGATTATCGCATAGTCATGGAGTTCACTCGGTTGTTGCTAACGCAATTTCCAGAACCAGAAGAAGACACCGGAACACGGGGACACAACGAATCTTCATTGCCCGCCAACTCTACTTTGTGCGAACCCAAAGCTTCTTATTCCCCAACTCTAGAGAAAAGCCCAAAGTCCTCCATTCCGCAACGCGCACTTCGTTCTATAGGAACTTCTGCACCAGACGCTTCTGCTTCACCCTACAAAGTGGCAACCTCTAGCCCTCCATCTCCCCATATCTCTTCACCTCGTCCTGATGTAGAACTGCTGCAAGCTTTTGCTCATGAAGTTCGCACTCCTCTGACTACCATCCGCACCATCACTCGTCTACTGCTCAAACAGCGTGAGCTGCCTGCCAACGTTATCAAGCGTTTGCAAATGATCGACCGTGAATGCACTGAGCAAATTGACCGGATGGAGTTGCTCTTTAGAGCAGCAGAACTGGAAACATCTGCCACGGTAAAATGCACACACGCTCAACTCACGGCAATGTCTCTCGAGCAAGTGTTGCAGCAAAGCATCCCCCGCTGGCAAGAAGCAGCAAATCGGCGGAACTTGACTTTGGATGTGGTTTTACCTCAGCAGTTACCCACTGTCATCAGTAATCCTACCATGTTGGATCGGGTTCTCACTGGTTTGATGGAGAATTTCACCCGCAGCTTACCCGGTGGTAGCCATATTCAAGTACAAGTCATTCCTGCTGGGGATCAACTGAAATTACAGTTATTGCCGTTACCTCAAGCTGGAGATAATGGGAAAGCATCAGCATCGACCTGCACACCGCCAATTCGCAAAGCTCTTGGTCAATTGCTGATGTTCCAACCAGAAACGGGTACGATAAGTTTGAATCTCGCTGCAACTAAGCATTTGTTTCAGGCGATCGGCGGTAAACTGATTGTGCGCGAGCGTCCCCGTCACGGAGAAGTACTAACGATTTTCCTTCCTTTGGAAGTCAGCAGTCAGCAAAAGTGGGAAGTGAAGAATTAATCGTTGATCATCGGCATCTGATTTATGGAAAGTCAAGCTCTTTTCCTCAACCTTAGCCGATGCGAGTAATTAACTGATTAACACGGGGTCTGCCGAAGCGTTCCCAGGCGTTACCACCACGCAGAAATAGTTCCATCCAACGAACTGATTTTGACCCATCAGGCATTGACCAACCAGAACTCCCTGGAGAAAAAGCTAAAGTTCCTTCTGGCACTTTAAAACTACCATCGGAGTAGACTGCATCACTGACCACATCACCTACGCGGATGACCACCTTCTCTTCAGGTTTGAGGTTGAGAGAATGTGATGGAATGGTGGTTTTGATGTTACCGTAGCCATCAATCCAAGCAACGCGATCGCTCGGGGGATCAGGTATATTGCTTGGGTTCAAAACTTCTCCTAAAAGGCTAAAGTCGCCTTGAGCGATTGCCCAAGGGGCAGTGCCGGAGGCAATCGCCGCTGCTGCATTGGGAAACACATCACGAGAACGGAACTGCGACCCACCTCTAGAAACCTTGACTATTTGCAGTTTTTGTGCATATTCTTTGATAAAAGAGAGACTGTAACCAGCATTGACGCCTACGACTGTGACACCATTGGCTAGCAAGGCATAAGTGAGTCCTTCGCCTTCATTATTTAGTCTAGGTTGTTTATCATCTTGACGAGGTGCGCAGTTGTGATAAATTAAACGCTCTTGGGGACCGGGATTAAGACCAAGTTGGGCAATCCAAAAGCCTGTCGCCAGAGTACTGAAGGCAGGAACTGAGAGAGTATGAATCTGTGCTTCCGGTAGTCCTATGAGTAAACGTTGCGTCACCTCAGCAAAAGCTGGGTCACCATTACCATAATCTGCAATCAAGGTGATGAACATAAAGTTTGTCTCAAAAGGATGATTGTGGTCGATTTTCCGGGGCGATTGGCTCAGCCACTGCCCCGAATCGCGATTGCGCAAAGCGCAGCGCCCTAAAGGGCGATCGCTAGCTGCGCAGTCAAAGTAGAACCTTCATATAGTTTACTTTTTACAGACAGAGAACCACCGCAGCGCCATAGTAATAATTGCACAATTGATAAGCCCAAACCAACACCACCAGGGTCTTCAGTTGCGACTGGACGTACGCGATAAAAGCGATTAAGGATTTTGGGAATTTCGCTATCGGCAATACCAATACCAGTATCGCGAAATTCCAATTGGACATAATCACCCTGAACACGTGCTCGTACCCAAACCTGTCCACCTTTGGGGGTGAACTTAATGCTGTTGGAAAGCAGATTAATCACAATCTGCCTCAGTCCACCGCTCACACACCAAACAGGTGGAAGGTCAGTAGGTACAGTGTAGGCTAACATGATACCTTTTTCTCGGGTTAAGGGCTGGTAGATACTAACAACTCCAGGCACAATGTCCGACAGACGCACAGGTTCCAAAGGTATCCGCTCCAAATTCCGCTCTAACTGTACCAGATCCAACACACCAGTAATCAGGGCATTTTGGCGATCGCATTCTTGTTTGAGCATCTGGAAATAACGTTGTCGCTGAGGGGGTTTGAGATTAGGGGAATTTAAAAGGCTCAGGGCTGTCTTCATATGTGTTAAAGGCGCGCGCAGTTCCTGACACACATTGCTCAAGTATTCATCTTGAAGTTGCAGAGTTTCCTGCAATTTTTGATTTTGCTGCTGCATGTGCGCAAGACGCTTTGTCGTTCTTTGACGATGAATTTCATCCTGTTGCTGGAGTTGTTTTGCCAACAGTTGACTTATGAGTGTTGGCTCGCTTGCGGGGGGACAAATAAAATCGTTCGGTATAAACACGGATGATTCTGGTGTTATCGCCTGTTTGATAACATCTAACACTCGCTGAATGACTTTTCCATCAAAGGTACTTATAGCAAGTAACGGCGGGTTTTTTTTTCTGTTCGTTGCCGAATTATTTCTGCGTTTTCTAAATGGTCTATGAGCCAGAATGAGAAAGCAAAACTGCGGCGACAACACCATGAGAAAGTATTCCCTACGCAACAGGCTATTTGGTAAGCTCTGTATTCGTATATCAGAAGACGCACACAGGAGGCTGCCCCGTGGGGAAGTTGCCATTGAGGAGCTGTTTGCCTCTGGTTCCAATTGAGGAGGCAGCGCGTTGCCTCTGTTTGCCGGAGTGTCTATCTCGTCCGACTGGCGTGCGTCTGCCATTGGCAGACGCACAGACGCGGAGAGTTTTTCACTCCTACTGTGCGCATCTTTGTCGCTCTTCGACAGCCTGCTCAAATCAGGGAACCCACCCACGCAGGTGTTCTCTTCTACTCCCTCTATTCCTGTGCTACTTTCCTCAATATGCAAAGTACGAATGACGTCAGATATTCTCAGTTGTTGGTGATAGCGTTCAATTTCTGAGTGCCAAATTTTTCCTGGTGGTAGCTTTACCCACAAAGTGGCTGCAATCTGTTGCTCAATAAGTAAATCAATTTGTGATCTGACAAGTGACAGTAGACTAGCAGGACTATGGGGCAATGGTTGGGGAGGCGCTTGCATTCCCAAAGCCAGCTGATAAACGGACACATCCTGAGCAAAAGAAAAATTCATGGGCAAAGCACAACAAGGAAAAGGACAAACCAAACGATACTGCCTTCGCTTTTCATCTTATAAGAAAGCCACAGAAAATCCTAGCTTATGAAGATAGTTGAGCAGCGGATATAGTCTATGTATAAAGACAGAAGAATGAATAAAAAAATATTTTTATCTTTTATTTTCTTTCTTTCAAACTACTATTTCTTCCCCTCGGTGGGTGAAGCGAACTTTTTTAATATTCCATTCAACCTGACTTAATAAAGTTTTGCGAAGGCTGCCAAATAAAGCAAACTGCTCACAACTGGAAAGAGAAGTGAATTGACGCTCGGAATCAGGGGATATTTGTAAATCAATTGTTGCGACTTGATTTTTGACAGTGACACTATACCCAGACAAGCTAAAATCAGCACTATCAAATTGCTTTATAATGTTACCCACCGCACTTATCACAGGTTCTTGCTTTGGTACTAAGACTTGTTGTGGAATCAATTCTTGACATTGAGTATCACTTGTAAATAGGCTGACGTTAACAGTTTTTTTAGTAACAGCGGCAGAACTCAAGGAAGCCTTATTTTGGGTTGGGGTTTCTTCGGTTGAAGATAATTTGCTATCAGTTGCTGCTTGTGCAGCAAGTTGGCTGTTAGTTGTTGTATTGGCTGTTGGCATTGTGCTTTCAAGATGATGAGAGATGGGATGAAAACTACAGCTGCTGAGGCTGGCAACTATACCCACAACCATAAACGGAACAACATATTTTTTGCTGGACTGCATAACTTTGTTCATAATTCTATTGTCCCTGAATTTTGCTATTGACTACACTTTTGCTGCCATCAAATCCGCATAAATTCTGGGCTTATGAACATTCGTAATCTTTTCAAATAGCGTTCTCTTCGTCAATTAGTAATATTACTGAAATCTTGCCATTTTTCCCATTTTTAGTTTTTTGTTCAATTTGTGAAATAAGTAGGAATACACAGAACCAAGAAGAGCGAAGGTAATAACGCCTGAAACTCGCGCCCTCTTACTAACGACTAATGACTAATGACTAATGACTAATGACTAATGACTAATGACTGAACGAGTTAACTTTATTTGTGCCGCTCTACTTAGTCTTTTTATTCATTGTCTTCTTCATATTGCGGTGTCTTGACTCCTGTGGTTTCAGTCATCCATTCATAAATGCCCTCACCTGTTGTCAACCATGTATTAGGTTGACTTTTAATATGTAACAAACATTGTTTTAAATACTTAAACCGCAGTGGTTGACCCACAATAAAAGGATGCAAGCTAATAGTCATAACCCGCCCTTGAGATTCTCCATCTAACCAAAGTTGGTCAAATTGATCTTCTATCGCTTGGGCAAATTCTGCACCAGAAAATCGGTTATTCAAGCATAAGGTAATATCATTGGTTTCGAGAGTATAGGGAATTGCCAACAAGCGTCCGTTGGGTAAATAATACCAATAGGGTTGGTCATCGTTTACCCAGTCAGCAGTATAAACAATTCCCGCAGAATACAACAATTCAAACGTTGATTCTGTAATTGAAAACCCCGGTGTTAACCAACCTTTTGGAGTTTTTCCAGTGGCTTCTTCTAGTAAACTCAGCGTTTTATCAATGATTTCTATTTCTGCTTCCCTATCCATGCCACTATGACCTTTGGAATTGTTAAGACCATGTGCCATCACTTCCCAATGATGTTGCTGCATGGCTGCGATAATTTCCGGATAAAGTGTGCATATTTCGCCGTTCACTGCTGCCGTCACGGGAATTTCTAATTCAGCAAATAAGTCAAATAAGCGCCAAATCCCAACTCGATTGCCATAGTCGCGCCAACCATAATTGGCAATTTCTGGATAACTATTTAAATCAGGTTGAATTGCTGTCCCCTGTTTGCCAAAAGCGAAGTGTTCAACATTCATCACCACCGAAACAGCAACTCTGGCATTATTCGGTAATTTCAGAACCGGACGTTGTGTTATTGATTGAAAAAATGGAGGTTGCATAATTAAAAATTCACGCAGGTAAAATTCAAAATCTATAACTTATGTTGATTATTTCAGCAATGGTCAAAACTCAATAGTCTATATTAACTATGATTCTTAGCTGATTGAACAAAAAGAGAGTAAGTATAGACATATTAGGTAATTTTGCGTATAGTACACAACCAAATTTTAGCAAATAGTATATGACGCTACATATTAATTATTAGGACGCAAGGGTTGTCCTAGTGAGGCGGGTGCCCCAGTTGGATCGTCTTGGCATCGCGCCAGATAAGCTGTCGCCCTTTTAAGTTGCATTGTTACCGACGGGCTGTCTAGCCCATAGCACAAGAACTTTGTTACTTGTCGCTTTGCAACTTGTAGGCGCAACAGCTTACTAGTACAAGGATAGTTGCTATGTAGGGTTGCCTTGACCAGAATACTGGGAATTTTTCCATCTCTATCCCAGAACTGCATAAGTTGATGCGTGCTTACATTTATTAAAAATACAGAAGGAAAGCGCGTAAGAGTGCTTAACTTCTGTCCCGTAAATCAACTAAGGCTTTACGCATACAATCAAATTTCTGCCAATGCGTAAGTCCTAGATATTTCATTAAAACCATCAAGAGGATTTTCATCATGTCAAATCTAGAAAATATTGAACTTCAAGCTGTCAAGCCTTTGCCCCAATTACAAACAGGAGACTCTGGCGATGCTGTTATTTTGGTGCAAAAGCTACTGAGATATTTGGGCTTTGCTCTGAGTGTGGACGGTTCTTTTGGAGAGACAACTAAAAGGAGAGTTACAGAGTTTCAACGTAACAATAGTCTGACACCGGATGGAGCCGTTGGAAGTAATACCTGGCGTGAATTGATTCGCGATTTCAATCCACCACAGTAAGCAAATAGTATATTCACCTAAAACTTTTGTGCTTTTCTAAAAAGTTACTTCGTTCGCATTTAATGCGTTCTTTATGCCACATACATGCCCCTCTTTTATGAGGGGCTTTTTTTCCTACGATTAGTTAGTTATTGACAGTAGGTAATCATTATGTTTACTGTCAAAAAATTAAGTCTCATGACTCTGGCAACTTGCAGTACAGTTTTATCTATGGGTTCTGTTGATACTGCTTTAGCTTATAGAGTTGCAGTCAGCACATATCAATGGAGTTGCTGGTGATAGCAATTGCCAGCTTTTTGACTGTATACTATCAGGCTTAAGTTTAATGAGCATGGGATGCTTGCTGTGCAATGAAAGCTAATTTTTCGATGCAGCGTCCAATTTTATTGTTTGATTGTTAACTAGCTTGAAAAGTCATTTTTTTTCAAAGAGTATCTTTTAGGATTATCACTATAGTGATGTTATGTCAACTTCTATTTCAAAATTTTTTTTTATCTAGCTGAATAAATATACCCCGACAAATTGTTCAAGCAGCCTTTCAACATTGCCAATATATCTAACAAAGGAATCCGGAAAGTTTTGCCCTGGTTTTGTTTTTAATACAAAATCCACATTTTTGATTTGCTCAGTGTTTCTACGGGGTATTTTATATGGAATTAGCCTTGTTGATGTTACTGATAGCTCTGGTTATTCATTACCCACGTAAGTCTGGACCAGCCCAAATTAAACGGGGTGATGATCTCACCCCAAGAATCGACGTGACTTTCAATGACGATTATCAACAGGAGATGATGTTGGATACGGGAGCCTCTCTCACCACTATCACCCAGGAGATGGCAAAAACTTTGAAAGTTAAGCCCGTGGGTGAAGGTGTTTTCATACTCGCCGATGGCAAAAAAGTGAAAATGCCGATTGGCGAAGTGAAATCGATAGAAGTTGGTGGAGCTAAGGCTGAGAATGTAGAAGTCGCGATTGGAGGAGGTGATACTCCTCTTTTGGGACAGAGCTTTTTTGCTGATCGCGAAGTCTTAATCAAACGCGATGTTGTGGAATTTCGCTGACGACGCTCCCAATCCAATTTCCAATTTTATCACGATTAGTATCTTGCATTAACTTGAGGGGAGAAACTAGCCCTTTGTAGATTGCAGCAATGCGATTGCGCTCTCTTGCCTACCCCTTGGGCAATCGCTTAGGGCGGTTCATTTTTCAAGACTTTACCTTGGGAATGACCATTTTTTGAATTCAAAATTCGCGAAATTCTTAGTATGCCTACGGCACGCACTTTACAAAATTTAAGAAAAATTTTGAATTGACAGTTGGGATACAAGCCCCTGGATGCGCGCCATGGGGTATTATTTTTGAATTTTGAATTTTGAATTTTGAATTGTTTTGACTCCCTCAATTCCCTGAACATACCAATCCATCGCCAGTTGTTCCTTATCGCCCAACACCTGATCCTTCGGGACTCGTACCACACCATTTTGGTCTTTCACCGCCCCATCAAAAGGATGTGCAGCACCGCTCATAAATTCCTCGCGTTTCCTTATGACCAATTGTTGAACATCTTCAGGAACCACAGGATTCAAGGGCGAAATATCCACCATTCCTTGAGCAATTCCATACCAAACTTCCTCAGACTTCCAAGTTCCGTTGATCACAGCCAAGGCTTTATCTATATAAAATTTCCCCCATTTATTGATAGCTGATGTTAGGTGAGCTTTTGCACCAAACCTACTCATATCAGTGTTGTAGCCAAAAGCATAAATACCCTTTTCCTCTGCTAGTTGAATAGGAGCGATCGAGTCGGTATGCTGCGTTAGGACATCCGCACCTAAATTAACTAAAGCTTGGGCAGCTTCTCTTTCTTTAGCTGGATCATGCCAATTTTGCACCCAAACCACCCTCACTTTTGCTTTGGGATTTGTCTGTTGCAGTCCTTGCGTAAACGCACCTATTCCGCGAATGACTTCAGGAATTGGGTATGAACCAATAAAACCAATCACATTCGATTTTGTCATCTTGCCAGCAATCATACCAGTTAGGTATCGCGGTTCTTCAAAGCGTCCCAGATAGGTACCGACATTCCTGACGCGTTTGTATCCAGTACAATGTTCAAAAACAACATTGGGAAAGTCTTTTGCTACTTTAATTGTGGGGTTCATATAGCTAAAAGAAGTCGTAAAAATTAACTTATTACCTTCTAATGCCAATTGACGAATCACCCTCTCAGCGTCCGCACCTTCGCTGACATTTTCTACAAAAGTCGTTTTCACTTTCTGCTGAAGATTTGCCTCCATTTCTCTGCGACCTAAATCGTGGGCATAAGTCCACCCAAAATCACCCACAGGTCCAACATAGACAAATCCTACCTTGAGAAGTTCATTCGCCGCCATCGGCGAAGTTAGGACAGGAGCTTCACCTTGTGATTTCGACTTTCCGCCACCTGTACAACCAATAAAGGTAAAGCTAGTTCCTGCTAAAGTGGCATATTTTAAAAACTTGCGACGCTCCATATTTATCGATTTAATCGACTCGCTCAAATAAACTTTTCGTGTTGGTAGCAGAGATTGGGTATCAGTTATTCGCTTGATTTTAGCTTTTTGCTCTTTCTGCCCATTTACTTAAAAAAGAAAAAATAATGGTTTAGATTATACAAAATTATAAACGTATGAATTAGAATTAAGATTTTATACATAATAATTATCATACCACAGATAAACACCGATTAAATGTTATTTGTGTTTATCTGTGTTTATCCGTAGTTATTTTTTAATACTTCTGCCAAGCTTGCCAAAACATATAAACTGCTAGAATTGCTAGCAGAGTCCGAAACGCGAAAATCACAGCTTGATCTGGCAATTTAGGCAAAAAGCGAGTACTAATTTGCGCTCCTACAAGTCCCCCAGTTCCCAAAATTACTCCTTCTATAAATAAGATATTGCCGCTGACAGCATGCCCTATAGTGGCAGAAATTGCTGTAATAACAATCACGCCTAAACTCGTCTGAATCGCCAATTTAATTGGTTCCCCTAGTAGCAAAATTTGCAGTGGAACCATAATGACACCACCACCTACACCAAATAAACCTGCTAATATACCAGCTGCTCCTCCTGTAAAGATTTTGGCAAGCGTGGGGTTAAACCTTTGCTCTTGAGTTTGTACTTCCCCTTTTGTCAGGCGCTTACGCAATTCCACCAAATAAATATTCAATAACAGCAATAATCCAAAGGCACTCAGCAAAATATAAGAAGGTACAAGATTTGCCAAATAAACACCAATTTGTGCAGTGATTAAAGCAGGCAATCCTAACAAAATCACCCGCTTAAAATCAATGTAACCCATGCGCCAATTCTGCACAGTACCAGAAATAGATGTAATCAAAATTGCTAGACTACTGGTAGCGACTGCCTGCACTGGTGTATATCCCAAAGTAACTAGTATAGGGACTAAAACTGTACCGCCGCCTATTCCTAAAAATCCAGCAAGAATGCCAGAAAATAGTCCACTAATAACAAGAAGCAACCTGTGTGTAGAAACCATATTGATTAGGAGTTTTGGACTAATATTCAAGTGACGTTGAAATGCTTTCTTCTTCAAATAGAAAAGAGACTGGCTTGAGGCAAATTTACCCAACCATTCAACCACTATTTGTTTAATCTCACAATCTTTCAACCTACTATGAATTACACTATCTCACACATTAGGTCAGATTTCTATAGCGTAATTGTTTAAGTAATATTGGCTTAGATGAATAGCTTCAGTGCAAACTTTTGATACCGCAAAGTCACTGAGCAAGTATACGTTATGTAGGCATCTAACACCAGCTTGTAATTCTAAGTTATACATATTGCCACACGGCAAGCAGGAAGAATATAACTTTGGGTTACTTCTGGAGTAGCAACATTAAGGATACCAGAAAAAGGTTTTATGGCAATTGTAATACCGCTACAGTCTGGGAACAACTTTTCTTTGTTAACGCTATTTTGGCAACTGTCAAATAATCTTGTCTTAAGAAACCTAAGTCGTACTTTGTTGTAAACTCAATAATAAAGTTATCATTTTTTTACACTAGCATCTTTAGAAGCTATTACTCAATACGCCTGCAATAAATATGATTATACTGAAAATAGCTCATGAATATTATTTCAATAAAATTTATTAATAACGCGAGTATTTAGCTACAATAACACCATAAGGAAATTTATTACAATTATATTGCTATATAGATTACTTATATGAAATTAAACTATTTTCGATAGAAATATTAGGATTAATAATAAGCATTATGTCCTCTCACCATTGACATATATTTTATTAACGTATTATTATCATTTGCAATAAGTAGGTCGGCACATTAAAGTTAACTGGTGAAGACCGTGCTTTGTCATAGGTCATGGTCATTGGTAAGAGTTTCAGGTGCATTTACATAAAGTACATAGTTCTGTTTATTCCCGCCGACTTACTTAAATAAATCAGGAGAGACATCAAGCCTCACCTACAAAATAATAGCAGCAAAGAGTTTTTCTAACCTACTAATATGCACATTGAGTACAAGAACTAGTGGAAGTTGAGCTTTTTTTTAGAACTCCACTTTTATTAGCATGACTGTAAAAATTACCAAAGTCAGGCTAGAAAATAACACTTTCAAGCAATAGTTGATGTGTTTGCAGATGTCAAATACCTTTTGGACAAATTGGACAAAGAAGTCTAACGACTGCTCAACCAAATTCAATCAATGGAGTGGCAGTAACTATGGTTAACACGACTGATTACTCAACATTTAACAATATGGATGCAACTTTTGGTAGTCGCTTACGAAATGAGTTGATGGTTAGAGACATCATTCCTTTCATTGGCGTTTATGATGTTTTTTCGGCATCAATAGCGGCGAGGTATTACGATGGAATTTTTATTAGTGGTTTCGGTTTTGCAGCTAGTTACTACGGCTTACCCGATATTGGATTTATTTCTTGGTCTGATATAGTTGCGTTTGTCCAAAGAGTCAAAACCCTGCTTCCCCAGCATTACATTATTGTCGATATTGATGATGGATATGTTGATACTGAAGTTGCTTGTCATGTAGTTCATTTATTAGAAAATATTGGAGCAGCAGGGGTAATTCTTGAAGACCAAAAACGACCAAGAAGATGCGGTCACGTTGATGGCAAACTGCTGATGGACTTGGATGATTACCTTGAGAAATTGAAAAAAGTTTTGGCAACTCGTCAAGATATATTTGTAGTGGCTCGGACAGATGCAAGTGATATTGACGAAATTGTTAGAAGAACTAAGGCATTTGCTGAGGTGGGCGCTGATGCCATATTGGCTGATGGAATCAAGGATTTAGAGGTCATTAAAACTCTAAAAAGTAAATTGGACAAGCCTCTTTTATTTAATCAAATTGCCGGAGGGAAATCTCCTGCATATGGCTTACAAGACCTTAGGGAAGTTGGTGTGTCTATTGTTAACTACAGTACCCCTTGTCTATTTGCTGCTCAAGCCGCGCTTGAAGAAGAAATGCAACGGCTAAAAGATAGTGACGGATGGTTGCAGAAGAAAAATGTGGGTGTTCCGGAGTGTACAGCTCTTTTACATGAGAATCTTGCCAATAGGAATGCGCTGAAACTAAAGCTTAATCACTAACGCCTGAAAATATTAGCCTTAATATAGCAATTCTATTTGTCTTGCAAACATTCGTTAAGGCTATCAAGAGTTCAGAGTCAAAACTTCATCAGTTCTTGATTCTGAATTTGTGATCATGTTGAACTAAGAATTTGATGTTGCGTTACTCTGCTTCTTGTGAAAACGAAAATTCTCTAGGTAGAATTGATTTTGGTAGCATTCCGTGAACGCCTTTTTGTGGACTGTTGACAACTTGAGTGATGCGAAAGTTGACGGCTAAACTACATAATACATAAGCATCTTCCGGCGACAAATTGATGAAGCGCTCTAAAAAATTAATCATGTTTTTTAAAGCTAACTCTAAGGCTTCATCTAATGTTTGACCGAATCCCATTGTGATGATGTCTGTAGGAGTTTCAGCAATTGGCATTGTCAAAGGTAAATTCTTGCGAAGTTTAAGATGAATCTTGCCGTTCATAGAAGTTTCAATTGCCGTGACATTGACTTCACCATCTCCCTGTGCTGAATGTCCATCACCGATAGAAAATAGGGCACCAGGAACGAAAATCGGCAAAAAAATCTTAGAACCAGCCTGTAGTTCCTGGTTATCGATATTACCACCATAGTGACCAGGAGGGATTGAGTTTCGCAATGCTTCCGTAGTTGCAACACCTAGGATACCAAAAAAAGGTTTGAGGGGAATTTTAATACCGCTCCCTTTGGGAAATTCAGCGATGTTATCCTCTAAATTGAGGGGAATAAATCTCAAGGCGGGTTGATGAAACTGATGTGGTAACGCTCCCCAACCTGTACGAATCGCATTGAAGCCAACGGGTAAACTGGGTGAGATTGCTTCTAGTTTTACTTCCAAAACATCTCCAGGTTCCGCTTCCCGGACGTAAATTGGTCCGGTGAGTAGATGTGGTCCTGTTGCAACTTTGCGTTCTGGGGGAAGATTTTGGCAAATATCCAGAAAGGCAGATGTGAGAAACTCCGGTGGTGCTTTGTCGTAAAGGTAGTAGCCAGTGTATGTTTCTACGTCAACTGTGTCGCCAGAGTCAACAGTGAGTGCTGGTTCTAAAAGATGAGAGAACCCACCCAGATGCACGGTTTCTTTGGTGGCTTTGAGAATGTGGTGAGTCATGGCGGCTGAAGGTGCTTTGTCAGAATTATTGCCTAGAATAGCGGGTTTTATGCCCGAACTTACATAAAGTTGCATTGTTGCATTCAGTTTTGTATCAGCCGCAGAATATCTCTAAGTGGGGGTGCATTTACCGAATTTGACGAGATACTATGAGTGGGGTTGCCCAAGCGAGGGATGAATGCTGTCATTCTTCGGTTTGCTGCGTGCCTATCAGAGCGACAAGCTACGCTAACAGCATGACAAAATCGCGTTTCATACTTAAAATCAGCAAGGCCCTATTAGTCGTCTTTTAAATAATAAAAAACATACTAAATTTTCCTAAAGATAATTCATTTTTTATTTTTAGGCATAAGTATATTCTTAAAGTGGAAACTGGTTGATTTTCTCCTCACGTGTTTGCAGATATTCAGCCACTTATAGAGACGCATTGGCACTTTTCGGAGATGTGTTATGAAAGCCAAAAAAAAGTTATTAATGGCTATCGTCGGAGCAGCGTTTACGTTGCTGGGAACTGTAAGTAGCGCTCCTGCTCAAGCTTCCCTTTTTATCTTCAACTTCCAGTTCAACGCTCAAGAAACTGGTGAGCCAGTTAGCGGTAACTTTGTCTTTGATGACTCAATCCCAGCGGGCGTGACACCTGACGGTGCCACTTTGTATGGAAACGCGAGTCCAGAGTATACTATTAATGCCGGAAAAGATATCTTTAAAGGTTCTTCCAATTCGATTGTAGTGGGAAGTAATTTAGCGAGACCAGATAATAGTGGGCTTTCTGCAGACGTCATCGGGTTTAATGATTTTAAAAACTTTGATCCTAGCAATCCTAAATTTTTGGCTACGTTCGCTTACCTACCTAATTCCCTAGGTTCCAATGCTTTATCCGATTTAGTTACGACTCTCCCGTCCTCCGGATTTGCGCTCATTAATACTCCCACAGGGGCTACTCTATCTTCCACAAATGCCTTTACTTCGATTTCGCGTGTCCCTGAACCTGCTTCTACATTAGGGGTATTAATGTTGTCTGCTTTGGGCATCGCTTCACTGCTGAAGCGTAAAAACTGGAGTTTAGACTAAGCAACATTTAAGTCGTTCAACTAGTATTACGGTTTGACGAAATGCTTTTAATTTGGCAAAAGAATCCATAGCGGTTGTTGAGAGTTGGTTGTGCTTCTCTCATCTTCCGCTTAAGGGGTGCTTGTTCTAACTACAAGCATCCCTTCATTTTTTTGCATTGTAACCGCGTAGCGATCGCGATTCGGGGCACTGCGCTCCGCGCGATCGCCTGCTTTAGTCTAAATTCCAGTGTCTAATGGTAATCGGTTTATTTCCAGGCACTGTGGTGCTAGTGTGTTCAATTATTCTAAGAGGATGTTTGAGAAGTATCAAATATTTTATTTGATCCCCCCTTTGCCCCCCAACCCCAGAGGGGACTTTTACCCCCCTTAAAAAGGGGGGTAAAAGTCCCCCTTTTTAAGGGGGATTTAGGGGGATCATTGATAAATTTTGGTACAAAACTACACTTTCCAAACATCCTCTAAGAGTGCAGCTGACTTTTTGAAGTTAGTATTAAGCTATTAAGCTATTGTGTTAAGTTTCTTTCAACCTTTGCTTAACTGTCTTAACTGTCTTAACTGTGGTTGCATTTTCTCTAAAATTTTGAAATTATACCGTAGACAATCATTGAACTTGGCAGTAGCTACACGAGAAATTATGAGACGAGTTTTACAAAAAATCTTAGCAGCATTGCGTTCAGTTCATGTGGAGAAAATTGATCGGGTAAAGATTTTAGGAATAAATCCAAGTTTCGATTTCTTGCTGGAGCGCTCTCGACAATAAAAAGTAGGAAAAGTAGGAAAAGTAAGAAAAGTAAGAAAAGTAATATAATTGCGATAAATAATTGACTATTTTGTTGATATACTGCTAACTTACGAGATAGCTCAATAAGTAGGTCGGCGTAAATAATTATCGTTGGGATAAGGCAGGGAGCAGGGGGCAGGGGGCAGGGGGAAAAAGGGTTTTCGTCTTGTTTACTTTCCTTCACACAGTTTGGTTTTATTGTGCCGACTTACTTACACTTTTTTTAAATAGTAATATTTTGAGATAAAATGCAGTATTAAATTTATTGCAGTCATGTAAAGTCAAGTTATCCTGCGCTGATAATAGGCATCAAGAAGCTGTTAGCGAAGTTTAGACAGTGGAAGATTATGTTGTAAAACGCTTCCTTGAAAATTATGAATTAGATTTTAAGAAGGATATACGAGCTAATGCAGTTAGATAACTATATAGAAGCGTGAAAAGGTGGAAAGATAGTTGAATTAATTTATGATTTTGCAGATGTTATTACAAAATAATAATTGAACGAATTATGATACCTACTCAAAATCAACTTAGTTTGGAATGCAACAATACTCAGGTGGATTATCCTCAGGATAAGTGTATTCATCAATTGTTTGAGGAGCAGGTAGAGCTTACCCCGGATGCTGTAGCAGTTGTATTTGACAATCAACAACTTACATACCGCGAATTAAACTGCCGTGCTAACCAGTTAGCACACTACCTTAAGTCTTTGGGTCTGGGAGCAGATGTGCTGGTAGGCATTTGTGTAGAGCGTTCTTTAGAGATGGTGGTGGGACTACTGGGCATTCTTAAGGCAGGTGGGGCTTACGTGCCACTTGACCCAGAGTATCCCAAAGAGCGCTTGGCTTTCATGTTATCGGATACTCAGGTGTCGGTGCTGTTGACTCAGAGGCGGTTGGTCAATGAGCTTTTTGAGCAGGAGCCACGGCTGGTCTGCTTTGACACGGATGGGGACGCTATTGCTAGAGAGAGCCAAGAAAATCTAGTCAGTGAGCTAGCACCACACCATCTTGCCTACGTGATGTATACTTCGGGATCGACTGGAAAACCCAAAGGCGTGCAAATTACTCACGCCAATGTCTCGCATTATATTCCAGCAGTCAGCCAAGTGTTGCAAGTTCAGCCTGAGGATGTCTATCTCCACGTGGCATCTTTCTCGTTTTCCTCCTCAGTCAGGCAATTAATGGTGCCTCTGTATCGAGGAGCCACCAGTGTTATTGCGAAGCGCGAACAAACCAAAAACCCCATCAGTTTGTTTGAGCTGATCCACAAACAAGGAGTAACGATTTCTGACGGCATACACTCAATTTGGCGCTATGGACTTCAGGCATTAGAAACTCTGGACAAAAGACACACAGAGGCACTTCAGAAATCTAAATTACGAACTATTGTGCTTTCTGGTGACTTACCGCCAGTTCAAGTTTACAAACAACTACGAGACCTGTTTCAAGAGCGGATACGCATTTTCAACGTCTATGGTCAAACAGAAACCATTGGTAACTGTGCTTATTCCGTTCCAAAGGACTTTGACCCTGAACGAGGATATATTTACATACCCGTAGGCTATCCTTATCCCCATAACCAAGCTTATATCCTTGACGAACATCTTCAACCTGTTACACCAGGAGAAGTCGGCGAACTTTATATAGGTGGTGCTTGTTTGGCTCGTGGCTATCTCAATCATCCAAAGCTGAATGGCGAAAAGTTTATCTCAAACCCTTTGAGTCAAGATCGAAAGCAGCGATTATTCCAAACTGGCGACTTAGCTCGCTACTGGTCAGATGGTTCCATAGAATTATTAGGTCGCACTGATTTTCAAGTCAAGATCAGGGGGATGCGGGTTGAACTAGGAGAAATTGAGTCGATACTTGTACAACATCCTACTGTCAAAGAAGCTGTGGTCATAGCCACAGAGGATGTACTAAGGGAAAAGCGCCTTGTAGCCTATGTAGTTCCCAACTTATCTTTATCCGAAATTATCCAAAATGTTTTTACAAAAGAACTGCGCGGCTTTCTAAATCAGAAGTTAGCAGATTATATGGTGCCTTCTGCTTTTGTGCTGCTTGATTCTTTACCTCTAACCCCTAACGGTAAAATAGATCGCCTTGCTCTGCCTGTCAGCAAAGTGGTGCCTCCAGAACTAGAAGTTGCTTACGTCAAACCCCAAACGGAGACTGAGGAAATCATTGCTACTATTTGGCAAGAAGTACTCCAGGTAGAGCAAGTAGGCATTCACGATAATTTCTTTGAACTTGGGGGACATTCCCTGTTAGCTACGCAAGTAATTTCTCGCTTACGCAAAGATTTCTCTCTGGAGTTGTCTCTACAGCATTTGTTTAAAGCTCCTACTATCGCTAGTTTAGCCCAGAGTATTGAGGCGCTTCGAGAAGTAAACCAAGACTTATATGTATCTAGTGAGGCACTTGAAGAGGAATACGACAAAGAAACCCTAATTCCACAACTACAAGAGGGTAAAGCAGAAATCCTCACATTCCTTGCCCAAACCTACCAGGAACCTTGGTGGGGTAATGACAACGAACACCCCCTCTCTCCAGAACTCGAACTATATTGGGTAGCCTCACAACTTACTTCTGGGGACACATTTGCACCAACATTTTCCATCCCGAACCGTTCAATTTGGGAGTGTGAGTTTGACCCTGTTTTATTCCAGCGTGCGTGTGACTTGGTCGTCGAACGCAATGAAATTTTACGAACTCGCCTAATTCGCAAAGGCGCTTGGTTTCTTCAAATACTGAGCAAGCTGCTACCTAGTTCTTCAAAGAATAAAGGAAGTCTATCAAAATTTAAGCGTCTGGAACAAGCAACCATTGCATTGTTAGAGAAACCAAATTCTGTCCAAGCTAGATTATTGCATCGATTGATATCTCTCAAAATTCAATTGGAAGTCGCTGTTGTACGCCAAAAGGTACTACCACCCCAATCCGTGTCATGGACTTACCACAATTATGAATATGTCAGCGATGAGATGGAGTTACAGTCTATTGTTGAGGAAATCACCACCAAAGAAAGTAAATGTCCTTTTGACATGGAGACAGGACCGCTTTTGCGCTGCACGGTGATCAAACATAGTCGTAATATCCATACGGTGATTGCGATCGCCCATCATGGTTTTGTCGATTTCATCGGTATACAGCAGGTATCCGATGAACTGCGTGCGGTGTATCAAGCGCTGTTGAGAAATGAACTCAATTCTCTAGCAGTCCGTCCTCAGTATAGCGATTACGCCACTCGATGGGCATCGCTAAGAAACAGCGCCAGTTACAGGTCAGATATCGAGTTTTGGCAAAAGCACTTTGCACAATGCAAACCTACGGTTGTACCTCCACAACCAAGTACCTATGACCGCGAGGATTTTAGCATTAGCGAACCCGTAGCAAAGGAAACAGCGGCGCTGATTCACTCGTATTGTCAGCAAATTCGCGTGCCAGCCTCCGCATTTTTCCTTGCTGGGTACTACTTGTTTTTATACCAAATGACTGGGCAATCCCACCTCTATGCAGTGGTCAATAATGGCAGCCGTCCTGATTTAGAAAGTGAAGCAACCATTGGTACATTTTTGCAGCTATTTCCGCTAGTTGTGAATCTGACACAAACCCCTACCATAGCAGACGTGATTCAAGCTTCAGCCCAAAATATTTTTGCTGGTCTAGACCACAGAAAAGTTTCTTTGCCTCGTCTCGTTAGCCATGACATCCGTATCGCCGCAGCAATGATGAAGCAGCCAGCGTGTGTATTCCAAATTATACAAACCACTCAGGAAAACAAACCACATCGCCGCTTACCGCGTAACGGGGTTGAAGCCACTGACTGGAAGCTTTCCATTGGCATTAACGGTTCCGCTCAGTACAACATTAATGTCAATTACAATACCGCCTTTTACGGACACGAATATGTCGAAAATTTGTTTGAGGAATATCAGCAAATTTTAGCAATTATGGCAACAAACCCGTTAGGTTCAGTGTTAGACAACCTGACACCATTTGCAACTTGAAAGTGACGCCATATTGTGTTGGGTTGAATACTTATCGTTAGGGCTGAGGGGGAGAAGGGGAGGGGGAGATTCATCGAATGTACGTTGAACTAGTTAAAGTGTTTTCTTCTGTTCAAAAATGATGATGACTACAACAAAATTAAATCACGCCATTGTAATTGGCGGTAGCATGACCGGACTTTTAACCAGTAGGATATTACTCAATCATTTTGAACGCGTCACACTCATTGAACGCGATATTTATCCTGTCAAACCAGAATTTCGCCGAGGAGTTGCTCAAGCCCATCAACTCCATCAATTAATGGTACGCGCTAATATCATTTTGGAATCACTTTTTCCTGGAATTGAGCAAGAACTTCTGAATTTAGGTGCAGTACAGATAGATTGGCCTAAAGATGTATTAATTGTTTATGGTTCGCAATTAGTGCCAAGATTTTCTTTCAATTTACGTACGCTATTTCTGGGCAGACCACTTCTAGATTGGACTATAAAATCTCGTTTAGAAGCTTTTAAAGGCTTCCACATTCTTGAGGGGCATGAAGTCACTGACTTATTATATGACGCTCTTCAAAAACGGGTGAATGGCGTCTTACTGTGTAGGAGCGACAACAGAATAAACGATGACAGCCCATCTATTAACTCCTTACTTGCCGAACTTGTTGTAGATACGACTGGTCGAGCAACAGAGGCTCACAAATGGTTAGCAACAATAGGCTATACACTTCAAAAAAAAACTGTAGTTGATGCATCAATTGGTTATGCATCGCGTTTATATCAACCTTCGCCTGAATTCAAATTTGATTGGAAAGCTGTTCAAATGTACCCAAGACCACCGTATTTACGTGGTGGTGGAATCTATCCGGTAGGAAATAATCTTTGGCATGTTGGTTTGATTGGAATTAATGGTGACTATCCTCCAACTGATGAAGTAGGGTTTCTGGAGTTTAGTAAAACGCTACCAGCTTTAGAAATACATGAAGCGATAAAATCTGCAAAACCTGTGTCGGAAATTCACAGTTATCGTCAAACACAAAACCGTCTCTATCACTACGAAAAACTTTCTCAAATGCCGGATGGTTTTATTACACTTGGAGACGCTGTTTGTGCCTTTAATCCTGTTTATGGGCAGGGAATTACAGTAGGAGCTTTGAGTGCATTAACTTTAGATGATTTGCTCCAAGAAGAAAAATACAAGAAAGGCAAACTGACTGGCTTTTCAATCCGGTTTCAGAAAAAATTAGCCAAAGTGATTGCTCATCCTTGGTTACTGGCAATTTTAGAAGACTTCAATTGGAGCAAAACTAAGGGTATTAAACCCCAGCCTTGGTTTGTTTATAAATTAATCCAAAGATATACTTACCAGCTTTTACAAAAAGCTGCTAAAGAACCAGATATCTGTCAATCTTTTGCTGAGGTAATGCATATGTTGAAACCAACCTCTTCACTTTTTACTCCTCGAATGTTTTGGCGTGTATTGCTGGAATTAACACCTAACAAAGCTGAGATAGTATCCGAAGATATACGAAAAATTACCGCTCAGAGATTAACTTGATTTTTCAGAAGCGAAGAATTCTAATTTCTTAGTCATTTGATGTTTGGTGACCTAATTGATCCAAACAGTACCAATCCTTAGTAAGAATTCAGAAATCAGGAGCCAGAACTTAGAATGTTATAGAGAGCAAGGAATCTCATTTCTATGGATTCTGTGCAATTATTTATCCCTATAGCTATACGCATTGTTTATTCTGAATTCTGAATTCTTACAACCATCAAGACAATTTGGAATAAAACGTCAGATATATGAACAAGGAATTAATCGAAAACAAAGAACGGGATATTCTGATTTTACATATTGCATTTACCGTTCTTTCTATGGTAATGCTCATGGTTCCTCTGGGGCAACCCATAGGCATTCGACTATTCGCCTTAGTCGTTATTTATAACTTGGCTATTCCTGGAATAGGTTTGTGGCTTGAACACAATGACTAGGTTGATTTATGGCTATTTGTTTTCCCCCTTAGTCTTTTTATAGTACTGCCTGATTCGTTTCTCTGCTCTGGGCTTGGTGTGCTGGTTTATCCCGAAGATAGTTTTATAAAAATTGATCCAATACCAGTCTACATGGCTTTTATGTGGACTATTCCTCTTATTCTGATAATCTTGGCAGGAGAGCAAGTACAGAAGCATATTTCTCAGAGAACTGCTTACATTTGTGTAGCTGCTGTTTCTTTGTTTATCGTAGGTATAGCTGAACAGACTATGTGGGCATTGCCTTCATGGTCTTCTCAGAATGTTATCACAATTAATCACTGGGCTGTGTATCTTGTTATTCCAGAAATGCTTCTAGGACTGTCAGCTTATATTGCTTATGAAAATATTAAGTATAAGAGTCTATTGGTGAAATTTCTTACTGCATTTTTAATAATGCTTTTGTACTGGTTTAATCTTGTGTTTTTTTATTTTTTCGTAGAGAAGGTGCTGCTTGGGCTGCAAATATTATAAAATGCAAGAGATTAACAGGGGCAGGGTAAGCGGGTTTTTAACATAAATTTTACTCGTTGTATTAGTTAGGCGATCGCACAAGTGAAAAATAAACAGCTTGACCCGAATCTTTGTTTTTTCTCTTCCAACCTGCCGCTGCGGATGACTTAATTCAGCTTGCCTGCAAACTCCAAAAACCAATATAATTAGTAGTCTGTAATTCGTAATTTGTAATTGTGTTGGTAATTACAAATTACGGTCAGATCTCCGACAACTTTTACAAAGTCGGGGTTCTTGTAACCCATTAGAATTAATGAAACAAACCACTAGTTGGGGTAGTTGTGATGATTTACAGCGGTTTTCAAGTAGATAAACCACGCTCTTTGGGGCAAAGAAAGGCTAGCCTTTGCCCTCTACAAAAATCTGTGGTTCAATTAGCTGAAAATAGCTGTAATTTCTAATTCCTTCCTTTTCTAAATTTTTCTAGTTATTTTGAACCAGAGTTATTCGGAATCGCTGCGGTAATTTGACGTAGCAACATCACTCCCCAATAAGGAACAGGAGCAAGTAACACAGTACCCGTTCCCTCGAAAGTATTGACTAAAAACTCACCTGAAGTCATGGAACCAAAAATAGACTTAGTGGCTTTTTCAACACGATAATTTAAGGTACTTGTGCGAGCAATTGCAAAATTACCATCCACAACTAAACGGTCATTTTGCAAATGCACCTCCTCTACAGATCCTTGTGCTACCATGACCACTTTACCTCTGCCTTTGACTTTTGTTTGAAACAAGCCTTCACCACCGACTAACCCAGCAACCAATTTATTTCGCTCAACACCTACCTCTACAGAACCGTCGCTTGCCCAATATGCGCCACTATCCAAAATCCATTCAGTGCCGTTTAATTCCATGATATGAAATCCAGATAACGAAGGCTCCAAATATAATTCACCAGTTCCTGTATAAGTGGGGCGAAAAATGTTTTCACCTGTTGCTAGGGATTTCAACAAACCACCTGCTGAAGGTGCTTTAGATTGCATGGTAATATTGCCACGCATATAGTACAAAGCACCTGACTCTGTCTTGACTGTTTCGTTTTGCAAAATAACCTTGACTAAACGCAATCCTTCTCTTGCTATAACTTCAAAAATTGCCATTGATTTCCTCTTTTTTATACAAAGACGTAGACCCTAGATAATAGTCATACCGTATTAGCAAACATTTATAGCAACAAACTGGATGACCTCTGCCAAACCTTCCTGTGTTTTCAAGTTTGTGAAAACAAAAGGTTTTTCACCACGCATTTTTTTAGCATCCCGTTCCATGACACTTAAATCTGCGCCAACATAAGGAGCTAAATCAGTTTTATTGATTACCAACAAATCAGACTTAGTAATTCCAGGACCACCTTTGCGGGGAATTTTATCACCAGCGGCAACATCGATAACATAAATCGTTAAATCCACCAATTCCGGACTGAAAGTTGCAGCCAAATTATCACCGCCGCTTTCCAAAAATACCAAATCCAAATCTGAAAACCGCGTTTCTAACTGTTCAATTGCTGCCAAATTCATTGAAGCATCTTCCCGAATAGCAGTGTGAGGACAACCTCCAGTTTCGACACCCAAAATGCGATCGCCTACCAAAGCTTCAGAACGCACCAAAAACTGAGCATCCTCCTGCGTATAAATATCATTCGTCACCACAGCAATCTGATATTTATCACGCATCGCCTTACACAAAGCATCAACCAAAGCCGTCTTCCCAGAACCCACTGGACCTGCAACACCAACTCGAAAAGCGTTCATAAGCAATTAGTCATTAGTCATTAGTCATTGGACTTTGGACAAAAAAGCAAGTTCGCGTGTGATGTCATGGCGATCGCATACAATTTCCGCCACTTCTTAAGCAACCAAATTTTGCCTCATAGCGATCGCTCGTCCAAAATCCGTAGTCTAACACTTTAGGGTGCCCAATGGGGGCTTAAAGCCGCTACAACTTACGCAAGAACCGTTTTTCATAGCTTCCCAAGTAGACTCTTCTGAAGCGACAAATTACATCACATCCAAGTTCATGAGCCCTCTTCGTAATGTCGTCAAGCAGATATGAGTTAGCGTCAATGTACTCGCAGGCAGTACAGCATTTAGTTGCAACACACAATTCAAGATTTTCTGGCTCTGTGCCGTAAATATGCACGGGCCACCAAAAGCACTCGGACGGTTTTACACCCTCTGGATGCAGCCTGCACAGGTTTGTTTCGGTTAGAAACTGACAATTATCTTTTTGGTCGTAGAGGTAGAATCCGTCGTACTTAACACATCGAGACTCGAATTCACCAAGTTCACTTGCTGAGTTGCCTGCAAGCCACTGAACAATTGCTTGATATTCTTGTTCGGGCAAAAACAACAGACCCGCCTTGCAGCAGCTAGCTTGAGTTAGCTGACATGCATTAGCAAGAGAGGAGTTTATGGAATTGATAGGTGTTTTCATCTGTCATTTTTACAACTGCACTTATAATACGCTATGAGAAAAAATTAAAGCAGCTCTTCAATTTCCTGATTAGCACTTAGCACTCCTACCAAAACTTCGCCCTTTTGTGCCATACCGTCTGGAACCGTGCTTTCCTGTAATTGTGGGGTTTCTGTATCACTTTCGTCAATTTTGGGACGGATCAAAGTCAGAATTATTCCAATTAGCACCATTGCCGCACCAATGAAACTGCGAGTTGAAAAGGTTTCGCCGAGTAGCAAAAATGCGACAATTGCCCCGAACACAGGTTCTAGAGCAAAGAATAGTGCTGCTTCGTGGGCAGATATCCATTGCTGTGCAACTGTTTGAAACAAAATGACTATGGCAGTGGCAACTACGCCAAGGTAGATTAGTACACCTAAACTCGTTTGAATTGCCTCAATGTGTTCAGTCACTCCGAAACCAGCCCACAATATGCCTAGTACTGCTACGACCCAAATCTGGATTGTAGTCAATGGTATGGGTGGGTGGTGTGGCGAAAACATCTCAAGCACAATGATATAAACGGCATCGCTGAAGGCAGAACCTAACAACCAAAAGTCGCCGATAAGAGGCTCCCCACTCTTCCAAGACATCACCCCAATTCCGGTAAAAGCAAGCATCACAGCTAGTACCGCCCTAACGGATAGGCGCTTGCGAAACAGTAGCTCAAACAAGGTGACAAAGACCATGTTGAGACCAAAGATAAATGAAGCTTGGTTTGCACAGATAGTTTCCAATCCAATCGTTGCAGTAGCAAAGATTGCAAAAAGTAATACTCCGAGAATTAGCCCGTCACGTACTAACTTTAGACTCAGGTTACGAACAAACGGGGTAAGAATTATTGCCCCAATTGTGAAGCGAATTGCAAATTGCGTAGCTGGCGAAAGACTAGCGATCGCCTCCTTGATTGCTGCAGGAATAGTTCCCAATATTAAAGCTGTAACAACGATCAACACAACACCTAGAGTGTGTCTGTGACTTTCTGGAATAAATTTTATCATAGACTACTTATAATAATACAACTAATAATACAACTGGTGTCCTGAAGCGATCGCGCTACATACTCCCCAAAAAATGACCAGCCCTACGAGCGCACGCGAAGCGGGTAGGCATGACGAATCAACCTAGAGAAATCCCCTACTTCTCAGGCTAAGCGCGAGCACGCTCCCACACCGCTATGGTATATTGCATCCAAGCACATTTGTTGTCGTTTCTTTTGGTCTCTCCATGCCTGACGAATTTCTTCTGACAGACTGTGGAAGGGATCGAAATACATGAAGTACTTACCTGGCTTGACCGATGGTGCTGTGTACACACTCACGCCCGTCTCACGGTTGTAGTATTCGTAGGAATGAATGCAACGCTTGCCACCACCGCCAGGGGCGTCTAAGACAAATGTTGGGGTGTTGAAGCCCGCAGTCACACCACGCACATTCTTTTCAATTTCGATAGCAGTTTTAACACAAGTGCGAAGATCTTCGACACCTTTGACCATGTCGTGTTGGAAGACATAATAAGGCTGGACGTTAATATAACTCAATCGTTTAACGAGAAGCTGCATTTTTTCATATGTGTCATTGACGCCACGCAGAAGTACCGACTGGTTACGTATGGTTATACCACGCTCAAACAACTTATCCATAGCACGTTTGGATATCATCGTGATTTCTTTAGCATTATTGAAGTGCGTGTGGATGGCTACTTGTTTGTGTAGTTTACGCCCTAAAAGGAATACTTCCGTGAGTGCATCTAGCCACTTTTCATCGCTGAGAATTTTCATTGGCATGACAGCAAGCCCTTTGGTTGCAAAGCGAATGCGTTGAATATTGGGCATCTGAAGTAGCCGAAAACCAATTTTTTTAAGAGCTTCAGCAGATAGATTATATGTGTCACCACCGCTAATGACTACATCCTCAAGCTCTGGACGGGACTCAATGTATTGAAATGCATTTTCCCAATGTTTGGAATTGAGGTACAGATCAACTTTCTTAACAGTTTCAGTGTCTGCGCCAATAGCATAGCTGCGTGTGCAGAAACGACAGTAAACTGGGCATGCATTTACTGTCAAAAAAAGTGCTTTGTCAATGTAGCGGTGTGTCAGACCTGATACTGGAGCATCTTTCTGCTCATGCAGGGAGTCAAGTGTCAGCATCGGGTGGTCTTCTATCAGCTGGGTGCTCACAGGTATAAACTGTTTGCGAATTGGGTCATTCCAGGGGTCATTCCAGTCAATCAAACTCAGCAAATAGGGAGTGACACGAACATTCATTGGCGCAAAATGAAATCCCTTGCTAATAGCTACAATAAAATCGTCGCTAACGACGCCTTTGATTGTCTCGGCGAGCTTTATCAAGTCGGAAATAGAATTTTTTATTTGCCATTTGTAGTCGAGAAATTCGTTTTGAGAAACCTTAGCGAAAACAGGGATTTCACGCCAAAATTCGCCTTCTTGAAGCTCGCGATGCTCAAGAGTGTACATCAATTATATTGTCTCCATGAAGAAATTAGTTTTTTGGACACAAGTAAGACAATATCATAAATAATCAAATTGCGAGCAACGCGATTTTGTAATATCCACGAACACATCTTTTTTGTCTTTTTGTCCAAAGTCCAATTCTCAATGAAGATGCATTTAATATTTATTAAACTTAGTCATTAGTTATTAGTCAACTTTCAACTTTAAAGGCTCAACCTTTAATTTCCGACAGACTTCCCTGCCTCTTCATTTTGCCCTAACTCCTAAACAACCTTGTATACTGCGTTTCATGCATCATACTTGCCAAAGACAAACCCCAGCTACAACAACCAAGTTCATCATCCTCCAAATTCATAATCTCCACGACTACATCACAAAGTAATCCTTGTAATGATCGCATTAACTGCTGTCCTACTGTTTGTCCCAAAGGAATCAGCTTTACCCCAGCAGTCATCATATGACTTGCCCAAGTATGCAGATATCCCAATAATGCCGCTTTGATATTGATATCCCAATCAGCAGCTGCAATCCCAAAAGCGATCGCATAATTGCAAGGATTACCAACAGCATTGACAATCGGCATGATTTGTGGTTCTAGTTTACTAAGCAACTGGATGAGCGATCGCCCCATTTGCCAGCTAGAGGCGCGTAATTCTTCTGTTTCCCGAGCAGCAGATAACCACATATTCCAGTACGATAGCGCCTTGAAATCACCCATTTTGACAGATTGATAAGCTCGTACCATCACCGCCGCCTCTAACCGTATTGCCCCGTAACGCAGTTCTGCCTCTAACCAATGCTGTAAGGCTGCTTGATGAGCGATCGTGCCATTCTCAACCAGCGTTTCCAATCCTTCAGAATAGCTATAAGCTCCCACAGGTAAAGCTGGGCTAGCTAGTTGCAAAAGGCACAAAAGGTTGCCATCAGTGAGTGTGATGATGTCCATAAGCACCTGGTACTGGGTGAAACGGTGAAAATTCCTCCTTGACTTCTAACCCAAGTTTTTCCAGCATGGCGCGTAAAACTGGATCAGGAGATAACCGTAAATAGGTCGCTGTGATCTCTACTGGCACATGACGATTTCCCAAATGGTAAGCTGCCCGTAGTAAATCTAGCTGTGTTTTGGCAGTGACAGTTAAAACTGGTTCTGGTATTGCGATAACTCTTACTAAACTACCACTTGTTTCATCTTGCAGAATATCTCCATCTCGTAACACCGTTCCTCTGGGTAAACCCAAAAACACAACTTGTCCATCTTTCTCAAAACGATGACGACTGCGGGTGCGTTCTTCTGCTGTTAAAGCCAAGGTTAAGGTCACTTGTGTATCAGCATTAGGCGGTTGACGTTGGGTCAAGGTTAGCATGATTTTCTAGGGGTGTAGGGAATCACTAAATTCTTTTTTATTTGTGCTTACGCAACAAAGATCATGAATTGGAGGGTAAAAAGCCGAGCAACTATATACACTAAGGCACCGGCAGGCATTCCGGAAGCAGCGCGTAAACAACACTCGACCATTTAACGATATTGCGGAAGTCCCCACCTTCAATGTACTCTAATGGTAGGTATAGGGAGCGGGCAATAATGAAGACATCCTCAACCGAATTAAACCGTAGGTTTGACAGGGCGGAGGATGGTTGAAGAATTGCCAATCTTCGTATCAGGGAGAGACTTAATGTAGTCTTGAATGACCTCAGACATGGACACACCAAGATCAACCGCGTAATTCTCTAGCCTTTCTTTTTCTTTGTCTGTCAACCGCACAATAATTTTATTTGTTCTCGCAATTCTAACCATATTTCCGGAATCCGTGTTACTCTTATTGTAGACACATATAGACTAGCACAAGGAAGGTAAAAACAAGTAGTGGCGACAAGACGAATGACTTTTCGGTTATACCCAACCAAACAAATAGAACAGTCGCGTGCGGTATCACCGGAAACTTCATAAAGACTTGTTCAACGCTGCTGTATACAACAGATTTACGCAATACGAAAAGTTCAAGCATTCTGTTAGCTATATAGAGCAGCAGAATAGTTTGCCAGCATTCAAAGAGGTTTGGACAGAGTACAAAGAGGTTAACTCTCAAGCCTTACAAGCTACTCTCAAAAGAGTGGATTTTGCATTTGAACGGTGGTTCAAGGGATTGGGCAAACGTCCAAAATACAAATCAATTCGCCATTATTCGGGATGGACGTATCCAGCTAAAACTGGCTACTCTGTTGAGTCAAGTGGCGAAAACGGATATATTGTTTTGTCCAAGATTGGACGCATAGTAATGCGTGGTAAGGCTAAGTATTGGGGTTCTCCAACTACTTGCACAATTGTTTATCGCAATGGGAAGTGGTACGCATCTATTACTATTGATGTCTTGGAGCAGGTCTTAAACAGTAATGTTTTACCAGTTGGTGCAATTGGTATTGATTTGGGTTGCAAGTCAGCTTTGTCTATGACTGATGGAACCAATCATCAACAGATTGACGCCCCTAAGTTTCTACGGAATGCCGAACGCAGAATAAAACAAGCGTCTAAAGAGAAAAGACGCAAACAAGCACCAAACAGAAAGAAGAAAGTTAAGGCTTCTAGACGATGGAAGAAAGCCCAAACGAAGGTTGGCAAACTAACTCGTAAAGTTGCTAACCAACGACAAGATTGGGTACATCAAGTTGCAGCAGAGATTGTAAGCGGTAATAGCTTCGTTGCAACTGAAAAGCTAGAAGTCACCAAGATGACCAGTAAGGCGCATATTGGCAAACGTAAAAAACAAAAGGCTGGCTTGAATAAGTCAATACTTGACGTTGGATTTGGGATGCTCAAAAGCACTATCAAGTACAAAGTAGAACAGATTGGCGGTGTGTTCATTGAAGTTCCAACCAAGAAAGTAAAACCAAGTCAAACCTGTCCTAAATGCGGACACCAGCACAAAAAGACTCTGGATGTGCGCGTCCATGAGTGCAGTGTCTGTGGATATGTACAAGACAGAGATGTTGCTGCCGCAGAAGTGATGCTTTACTGGGCTAAAGGAACTCTACCGGGGTTTGGAACGAGCCTCGAAGACGCCGATGTCGCTAGCTCTACTTCACGCACCCGCAAAACTGCGGGAAGTATGAAGCAACTAGGACGCGCGAAGCGTCAAAAATCTACTCTTACTGGGCTGGATGTAGAAACCCGCCCTTACTTCGTAGAAGGGCGGGTAGTTCATATACTAGGCTCAAAGTCATAGGACTAGCAATACTAACACCCATCATTAGCAGCGCTAGAGATGTAGTTACAGGTAATTGCCAGACACATATATAAATGCAGCATAAAAAATCTGGCACGTATGAGGTGTACGTGCCAGTTAGTTGGTTACTATCTATTTTTCCCAGTGACAACCAAAATTATCAAAATGAAAGCGTCAAGATTAGGGACTTGCAATTAAAAAAATCTCCAATTTGTAGTGACGCATCGTGGGTTACGGCGCAATGCAAGTCCTGTATGTAAAATCTCAATTGTCGTACGCCGGAAGCTACCCTACATAATGGATAATTTATTTGGTACTTCCTTCGCCGCCAATGGTTGTGCGCTTAATTAAAGGGTCTGCTCCACCTTCCGCTTGTCTGTCTGTAGGTGTCCCGTGCAGTCTTGGATCGGGTACGGGTGGTAGGGGTTCTGGTCCTAGCGGTCTAGGATTTTCAACATACTCGAATTGCCCTTTGCCGTCTGGGGTAGGTCCTTGTGCCCAGCGACCTTGAGCACTTTCGGTGCCTTCTGAATGATTCCAGAACTGATAAGCAAATTCGCGCTTCTCCAATTCCAATGGGAAGGAACTGGGAACTGGAGTGTCTTCCAGTCCATCTGCTTTTAACTCTTCAAGGGCTGCTAGCCACTGGTTTTGATGCATGGTGTCGCGGGCAATCATGAAACTCAGGGTATCTTTCACTCCTGCGTCGTTGCTCATCTCGTACATCCGCACTGCTTGCAAGCGTCCTTGAGATTCCGCATGGAGATTTGACCGGAAATCAGCCATCAGGTTACCACTGGCGACGATGAAGCGACCGTTCCAGGGGAAACCGACGCTATCCGATGGTGTGGCACCTAAACCGGAGACGATAGCGTGTTGGGGGTTCATAGCTGCCGCCATAACATCTACAATCACATCCTGTGGATTGGTACCGCCCATAACCGCGCCCACCACTGGGTCTTGTGCACCTTGTTCTTGTAGTTTGATGGGTGCTTTATTTAATAGGTGAGCAATCATCGTGGCAAGCATTTCGACGTGACCGATTTCTTCGGTACCAATGTCCAAAAGCATATCGCGGTACTTTGCAGGTCCACGACAATTCCAGCCTTGGAACAGGTACTGCATCATCACGGTCATTTCACCAAAGGTGCCACCGATGAGTTCTTGAATTTTCTTGGCGTAAATTGGATCGGGTTTTTCTGGTGGTCTGAAGTACTGAAGCTTCTTAGTGTGGTAAAACATTATTGTGACCTCATTTGCATACAGGGCGGCACAAATTCAGGCTCAATTGATATTTGTGTCGCCTATGCTTTCTAGGAAACCTATTTAATGCTTGTTGTACCTCACTCTATAGTTAAATAAAAAATACTGAAAAAATAAGTAAACTGACTGAGGTCATTGAGTTGTTAGGCAGAAGACAAAGAATGCTATCCCAGAGGCTGCTGCCTTTAGAAAATAAAGAAAAAACCAGAGGATCAGCCTCTGGTGAGATGTTACTATGAGTGATTCTGGTAAGAAGTGAAGGTGTATAAATTAATCCTCATCCCGTCCGTGAACTTGAGCGGGTGGGCTGGTTGCCTCAACGGCGGTGAATGGTTCTAGGATTTTGTAAGTGTGGGATGCTCCTTTTGGAACTACCCAGGAATTTCCAGCCTCTAGTAGAATGACTTGACCTTCGATGTGCAACTCAGCACGACCACTAATGACATAACCAACGGTTTCATATTCCCGCGTTGCTGGTTCTTTGGGTTCGTCAGGTTGTTCGTTCTCCCAAAGACGCATTGAAACAGTTTTGCCGGATGCGAGATACTTTTGACCTTGTTGACCTTTAGGGGAATAAGCGGAGTCTACTTTTTTAACACTTGTGTCAGCCATATTTGTTTCCTCAATTAAGTTTGTGAAAAATCAACCGCCAAGACGCTAAGAGCGCCAAGAAGGAATAAGAGAGTTGTGAGTGCTAAACTTTGATGGTTTTGCCTGTACGGGCTGCTTCGTAAATGAGCTGCATAAGTTTAACGTCTTGCAAGCCTTCTTCGCCAGGAGTTTTGGGCTGTTTATTTTGCATAATCGACTCGGAAAGGTGATCCATTTCTAGGGCGAACTGGTTCTTTTCTTCAATTTTTTGCTCTTGGTTACCGTTCTTGTCCTTAATGATCAGGCGATGTTTGTAGTAGTCGGTGGCTGGGTCTAATTCCAAGACTGCATCAGACCCAAAAACTTGAATGCGTTTGGTATTGGAGTAGCCGTAGCTTGAGGTACAGTTGGCAAGGACGCCGCTGGGAAACTGTAGCACGAAGTTGACATTTTCCTCGACCTCACGGAAGCGGGGATCGCCAGGAGTGCTATACATCATGGCGCTAATTGCTACAGGTTCCTCGCCAGTAACGTACCGCGCTGCTTGCAAGCTGTAGATACCAATGTCGTAGAGGGAACCGCCACCAGCTAGTTTTTTTTGCATTCGCCAGATATCGGCGGGGTCTTTGGGGTTGAGTGTCCGCCCGTGGTCTGAGGTTATCGACTTGAGCTTGCCAAGTTTGCCACTTTGTGCAAGTTGAATGGTGGCGAGGTTGTACGGTTCGTATTGGGCGCGGTAGGCAATCATCAACTTACGGTTTGCTTTCTTTGCCGCGTCAATCATTGCTTGGCATTCCTCGACGGTGTTCGCCATCGGCTTTTCACACATGATGTGTTTGCCTGCTTGCGCCCCACGAATGCTGTATTCAGCATGCATCCCGTTAGGCAAGATGATATAAATAACGTCTACTTCCGGGTTATTACGGATAGAGTCGTAGTTCTGGTAGTTATAGATATTTTTTGGGTTGATGCCGTATTGCTGTGCATACTTTTCGGCTTTAGGGCGATCGCCACTCACCAAAGCCACTAACTTTGACCTCTTGCACTCAGCAAATGAGGGCATAATCTGTTCGGTGGCAAACTTACCTAAACCAACGACTGCCCATCCTAGCTTTTTTTCAGGAGGCAAAGACGGTTCTTTAGATGGTGCTGCTTGGGCGAAAGTACGTACAGGTTTGATAATGTGTCCGACTGCCCCAGCAACACTGAGTCCCATGAACCCATAACCTGCTTTGTGTAAAAGAGCGCGGCGAGATAGTTCTTTTTTTAGGGAGTCAAACATAGTTAGTTATTAGTTATTAGTCATGAGTCATTAGTTCTTTGCGGCAACAGACTAATGACTCATGATGTTAGGGTTTCAGTACAACTTTGATGCAGTTGTCTTTCTTGTGCTTGAAAATTTCGTAGCCGTCAGGCGCTTGTTCTAAAGGTAAGCGGTGGGTGATGATAAATGTTGGGTCGATTTTGCCGTTCTGTATGTACTCAAGTAAAGGACGTAAGTACTTGTGGACGTGGGTTTGTCCCGTCTTGAATGTTAAGCCTTTGTTCATGGCAGCACCCATTGGTACTTTGTCCAAAAAGCCTCCGTAAACACCCGGAATTGATACATGACCGCCTTTACTGCAAGAGAGAATGACTTGGCGCAAGGCTGTAGGTCTGTCTGTTTCTAGACGCACTGCTTGCTTTGCTTTGTCGTATAACGCCATAAAGTCGGTGCCATGCGCTTCCATTCCCACTGCATCCATCACAGCATCAGGACCACGACCGCCAGTCATTTCTTTGAGGGCTTCGCCAACATCCACTTCTTCGTAGTTGAGGACTTCTGCTTTGCCGTATTCTTTCGCCATCTGTAGACGTTCAGGGACGCGGTCAATGGCAATGACACGCTCTGCACCTAGTAAATAAGCACTCTTGATAGCGAATTGTCCAACTGGTCCACAACCCCAGATAGCAACAATATCACCAGGTTTGATGTTGCAGTTTTCTGCTGCCATGTAGCCAGTTGGGAAAACATCTGTTAAAAATAAGACTTGTTCATCCGTTAATCCATCAGGAATTTTGAACAAGCCTACATCGGCAAAGGGAACTCTGGCATACTCTGCTTGACCTCCAGCGTAACCACCCATCATATGAGAGTAGCCAAATAGACCTGATGGTGAATAACCCATCAACTTTTCTGCCATCCAGCCGTTCGGGTTGGAGTTGTCACACAGCGACCAGTAATCGCGTTTGCAAAAATAGCAGTTGCCGCAGGATATTGTGAAGGGAACGATAACGCGATCGCCTATTTTGATATTCTTAACTGCGCTGCCAATCTCAACGACTTCCCCCATGAATTCATGACCAAGGATATCGCCCTTTTCCATCGTGGGGATGAAACCGTCGTAAAGATGTAAATCAGAACCGCAAATTGCCGTCGAGGTGATTTTGACTATAGCATCTCGGGGGTTAATAATTTTTGGATCTGGCACCGTCTCGACTCGCACATCTTTGGCACCATGCCAGCAAACTGCTTTCATATTCAATAGTCCTTAGTTTAGTGGAGTATGGGGATAAGGAAGTAAGGGAAGATAGGGAAGAAGATACTCCCCCCACTTCCTCCACTTCCCCCACTCTCTTTCTACTTATCTAGCTTGAGGGGGTTCTTGGTAGTACCCTTCTCTTGTTCCAGTTACTGGCGCAACTGTTTTTTCAACTCTTTTTTCAGTTGAGTTCAAAAATTCTTTTGTGCTGCGAGGAAGTTCTTCATTAAGATTGAGTTTTTCGGTGACATTGTCAGCAGTTTCTTTCAGGCTTTCTCTGGCTTGTTCAATCAGGTTGTTGCCGTTACTGCTCGTGGTTGTTTGTGGTTGTGCTTTGTAATAATTTGCCTCTGGTGTTGCTACGTTTTCATCTAGATCGACCGATGCACGGAGATTATCAGCAGTTTCTTTCACCTTTTTTGTGGCTTTTTCAATCAGGTTGTTGTCGTCTTGAATACTGCTTGTATCAGAACTTCTATCAGAAGGTGTCCCCTTGTAATAAATACCCACTGGGGATTTCACGTTTCCATCACTACTGCCAGAACTACTGCCAGAAACAGATTCACCAATATTGCTAACTTTTTCTCTGACATTATCAGCAGTTTCTTTCAGATTCTTTCTAGCTTTTTCAACCAGCTTATTGTCGTTTTGGATATTGCTTGTATCAGAGCTTTTATCAGAGCTTTTACCAGAGCTTGTATCAGAAGGTGTCCCCTTGTAATAAATGCCCACTGGGGATTCTACGGTTTCTTCAGCTTGTGCTATCAGTCTGTTACTGTAGCCAAAAGCCTGCATTACAAAAAATGTTAATCCTACTACAAAAACAGTCAAAATCTGACGCAAGCGATTCATACAATTCCTCCGATATATTCAGTTTGGATTGAGTTAGTAGATAGTAGTTATTGGTTCTTTTTGAGAACTAACAACTTATGTAAAGACGCTTCAAACAGCGCGTTTCTACAACTATCAACTAACAAGCTTTATGGTTTAAGCAGAACTTTGACACAGTTGTCTTTCTTGTGCTTGAAAAGCTCAAAGCCCTGCTTTGTTTGTTCAAGGGGTAAGGTATGGGTGAAAACGCGAGATGGGTCAACTTTGTCATTCAAAACATGATCCAACAACATGGGCATATACTTTTGACCGAACATTTGCCCCATTTTCAAGGTCAAAGCTTTGTTCATGGCTGCACCCAGTGGCATTTTGTCCACAAAGCCAGAGTAAACACCCATGATTGAAAGAGTACCACCTTTGCGACAAGCCAGAATCATTTGCCGCAACACATGGGGGCGGTCAGTTTCTAGCCTCACCGCTGTCTTGGCTTCATCATAGAATCCTTCTAGACCCATACCGTGTGCTTCAAGTCCGACGGCGTCAATACAAGAGTCAGGACCACGTCCACCCGTCATTTCTTTGAGGGCTTCGCCTGCATCGATTTCCTCATAGTTGATAGTTTCCGCATTGGCGAAGTCTCTAGCCATTTGGAGGCGTTCGGGGAATCGGTCGATAGCAATGACGCGTTCTGCACCCAGCATATAGGCGCTTTTCATGGCAAACAGTCCCACAGGACCACAACCCCAAACTGCTACGATGTCTCCGGGTTGAATATCGCACATTTCCGCGCCCATATAGCCGGTGGGGAAGGCGTCGGAGATGGGCAGCACTTTTTCATCAGGAATGCCTTGCGGAACTTGCACAGCGCCGTAATCAGCAAATGGCACCCGTATGTAGTCCGCGAAGGCTCCTGCATAGCCTCCAAAAGCATGGGAATAGCCGAAAATCCCTGATGTACCAAATCCAAATAATTTATCTTGTATCCATCCGTTGGGATTGGAATTATCGCACAGCGACCACTTCTGATGTTGGCAGTAATGGCATTGACCGCACCCGATAATTGAAGAGACGACAACGCGATCGCCCTTTCGCAATTTCTTAACTTCACTACCAATATCGACCACTTCCCCCATGAACTCGTGACCAATAATGTCACCAGATTTCATAGTCGGGATGTAGCCATCATAGATGTGCAAGTCAGAACCACAGATGGTTGCTGACGTTATTTTCAAAATAGCATCACGCGGGTTAAGAATTTTTGGATCTGGTACCGTCTCCACCCGCACATCATTAGCGCCGTGCCAACATACTGCCTTCATTTAAGCGTTCTCCTCTATAAGCCCTGGAAGAAGTGGGGAACATCACAAGGACGAGGGGCATCAGAAGCATATTGCTCCCTCATCTCCCTCATCTCCCTCATCTCCCTCATCTCCCTCATCTCCCTCATC
>NZ_CAWUDP010000080.1:0-45289 GCF_963920835.1 Scytonema sp. PCC 10023 | reverse complement strand
GCTCTAAAGAGTGATTTACTTGATGTTGTCGCAAACAGTGCGATCGCCGTTTTTTGTTCGTATGCGCTCTAAAGAGTGATTTACTTGATGTTGTCGCAAACAGTGCGATCGCCGTTTTTTATTTGTAATTATGCTCAAGCCTAGCTTACTTGATGTCGTCGCAAACAGTGCGATCGCTCTCCTCTTTAGGTTTATTCTTCAGATAATCATGTGCCCACTTGCAACCATGCTTAATAAGTTCATCTGGTTCTAAACTCAAAACAGATACTTCATCTACACTAGCGATACCAAGAGCCTTATCATCAGAACTAAAACTCAACTGGGATACATTATTAAAGCCTTCAATTGGGATTTCTTTGACCCAAAAACCGTTGGGCATGTAAAGCTTGAGAACATTGGAATCGTTTACGGCTAGTATCTTACCGAAGAAAGGCAGAGGGCAGAGGGCAGAGGGCAGAAGGAAAGAAGGTAAGCTTTGATACAAAAATAAGTCCTCTGTTCTCTGCCATAAGGTTTAAAGCCCCTGAATTTATTTATGGAGAAAAATAAACGCGTAGCAACTTTATTAAATCCCCCGAATTCATTCGTGGGGACGCCTTCTGCCTTCTGCCTTCGTACTTCTGCCTTCTTAACGTCAGAGCTAAAACTGAAGGTACTGCCCTGGAAAGTTTTAATTTCTGTGCCGTTGCTATTCCAAAGTACAATTGTAGATTCATTGTTGTTAGCAGTAACAGAAAGAATCATTTTGCCGTCTGGACTGAAAGAGACACTGTAGACTGGACGGCTATGTGGAAGGCTCTTAAGCAGTGTTCCGTCCCTCCTCCAGAGTTTAACAGTGTTATCCTCACCAGCAGAAGCAATCGTTGTGCCAGTGGGATTGAAACTGACATTGTTGACTTTACCGTTATGTTTAAGAGTTTTTAAGGGAGTACCGTCACTGTTCCAAAGTTTGACGGTTGTGTCATCACTAGCAGAGGCAATAATTTTGCCATCGGGATTGAAACTGACGCTGTTGACTTTGTCGTTATGTCCCTTAAGGGTTTGGTAGGGGCGCGTTTCCCACTCACCGTTGCTGTTTATTTTCCAAAGTTTAACTGTGTTATCCTCACCAAACGAGGCAATCGTCTTGCTATCAGGACTAAATCTTATATTTATGTTTCCTCTAAGGATCGCTAATCTTCTGCCGTTATTAACATTCCAAAGTTTCACAGGACTCTCTGTTATAGCAAAAGCTACTGTCTTGCCATCTGGACTGACTTTAATGTTAGAGAAATCGACATAATAAGGCTTTTCTATATCTTTGAGTTTTTTCCCTTCACGATTCCACATTGTCGCTGTGAAGAGAAACTCGTTTTCAGCACTACTGTAAAAAGAGCTGTAAAAGCTGATAATCTGGCTGTCTAGACTGATATTGATGTCATTATAGTGATTATAGTCAACTGAAACTTCTTCCCTGCCTTTTTGGAGTGTTTTGAGTAGCTCGCCTTCACGACTCCAAAGTAGCACCATATTGTCATTCCCAATAGAGACAATCTTTTCACGATTAGGGTCAATAAAACGGACTTTCTTAACTCCACTGGTATGTCCGCGAAGGGTTTTGATTAAGCTACCGTCTCTACGCCAAAGTTGAATCTTTCCATCATCACTGGCAGAGGCAATAGTTTCCCCATCTGGACTGAAACTAACGTCATTAATAGTATCGTTATGCTTTTTAAAGTTTTTTAATAACTTGCCATCGAGATTCCAGAGTTTAACGGTTTTGTCTTGATTGATAGAAGCAATAATACTATTGTCAGGGCTGAAACGGATGTCATTAATGCCTGGGTACTCAATATTGTTGAGCAAACTGCCATCGCGCCGCCAAAGTTTTACACCGTCATCTCCCTCACTTACAGAACCAATAATCTTGCTATTAGGGCTGAAAATGATTCTTTTTACTTGACCAGTATGTCCGGTCAAGGTTTTAATAAAAGTACCGTTTTCCCTCCATAATTTAACTACATTGTCATCACCACGTGTAGCAATAATTTGACTATCTGGGCTAAAAGTAACTTCCTCAACACTCTCAGTATGTCCATCCAATATTTTAATTAACTTGCCCTCACTAGTCCAGATTATCACTCTATTATCATCGCCAATAGAAGCAATGATTTTGCCGTCAGGGCTGAAATTGATGCTTTTAACAGTTTTATTATGTTCAGTTAAGCTTTTGAGAAAAGTACCGTCACTCTTACTCCAAAGGTTCACGGTTTTATCAATAGCAGAAGCAATAGTTTTGCCATTTGGACTGAAGGCAATACTGCCAACTCTACCAGGTTTTCCCTTTAAAGTGATATCTCGACCATCAAGACTAGAAAGCTCTACAGATTGAGTGTCACTGCTAGTGGCAAGAGTTTTGCCATCAGGACTAAATTCTATAACTGAAGTAGCATCTTCAAGATTTCTGATTAAACGGCGATCGCGAGTCCAAAGTTTAACTGCATTGTTTTGATAGGAACCAGTTGCTACTATCTCGCCCTTTGGACTAAAGCTAATGCTGTTGTTATCATATTGGTTTTCTTTATTGCTAATAAGTTTGAAAGTTGGGTTTTCAATTTTCCAGAGTTTTACAGTTTTGTCTTTACTTGCTGTGGCTAACAGTTTGCCATCATGACTAAAACTTACGTCTGTGATAATATCGCTATGGCTACCTAGAGTTTTTGCGTCCGGGGCATTATTAGAGTTTCTCTTGATAGATAAAGTACTTGAACCACGAGGCACGAAAGCTAGTATCTTACCGTCTGGGCTTAACTTGGTTAAATCTATCTCTTCGGAAATACCAATATTTTTTAGTAAAGTTCCATTAAGGTCATAGCTTTTAATTCTTTTATCTTTATTGGTAAGAATAATATTTTTGCCATCGCGGCTAAAACTCATGCTAAGAGCACCATAGTTATCTATATTTTTAATTAAATTGCGATTAAGACTCCAGATTTTTACAACACTATCATTATCAGCCGATGCTAAAATTTTACCATTGGGACTGAAGCTAATACTGGTGACACTTCCTGTATGTCCTTGTAAAGTTTGAATTTCTCTGCCATCAAAACTCCAAATTTTGACAGTTTTATCGTCGCTAGTAGTTGCTAGCATTTTACCGTCGGGGCTGAAACTGACACTTTTTACACTTCCTTTGTGTCCGGTTAAATTTTGAATTTCTCTACCTTCGTCAATACTCCAGATTTTTACAGTTTGGTCTTTACTAGCTGTAGCTAACAACTTACCATTAGGGCTAAAACTAACAGCATTGACAATATCTGTATGTCCGGGTAATGTTTTAACAATTTTGCCATCGATACTCCAAATTTTCACGGTTTTATCTTTACTAACCGTTGCTAAAAACTTGTCTTTTGGGCTAAAACTAACGCTCGTGACTGTTTCTTGGTGTCCTTCTAAACGCTTGACTTCTCTTACTGTATAAATTGCTTGATTGAGCCTAGTAAGAACATTTAGCTGAGTACCTGGTATTGCTCCAAGAGATAATTGTGTTAGTTTTTTCCCTGCGTTAAGACTGGATACTAAAGATTCAAGCTTTGTTTTATCTCCTGAGTATAAACTGAGATTGTTTAGGTACAAATTTATCCCAACTAATGTTGCTGTTACTGCAACTCCCCCTATTGCTGCTAATCCTGCTAGGGTAAATGTTGCCCGCCGTGCATCTTGCAGTTGCTTTCTCAGCACCTGATTCAACTTCGCTTCAGTCAGCTTGCGTTGCTCTCTTTCCTTCTCTAATTCTGCAATTAATCGCTGTGATTGCTGCTGACGAACAAAGGGAACTAAATAATCATGTACGAGTTGATAACGATCAGCAGGAACTGCTGGCACTTTAAACACTAACCCCGATTTCACTAAAATTAATAACACTAAATCGAGTGTTTCAGATTTTACCTCTAGTTCCAATTCCAAATCGGCACGAGTTTTTAGGGGACGAGTGTTGTTTTCATCTGTCAGCAAATACAACACAAGTTTGGCGATTTGCTCGTTTTCCGTGCCGCAATCTTTGACGACTTCTTCTAAAAATCGCCCTACCAGTTCTTCTTTAGGACCGTGTTTCTTATATTGTGCTAGCGTTGTAATTTTCTCTGTTTGCAGTTGCGTCCCTACTACCTGCAACTCAATCGGACGGATTTCTCCAAAATCACCAGCTAAATCTTCTACCAATGCATCAATGAGTTCTGCATCTAATAATAATTTTGTTGTGTGAGTAAAGCTTTCGATTAATGCTTTTGCATCTTTTCTTGAAAAATTACCTAAGTAATAAAGAATATCTTTGTCAAGAATATTGTTATTAATGACTTCTAAATTCGTGAGACGATCATTACACTCTAAGAGATAATAGAGATAATCTTCTCGCAATGCTAAGATAACTCTGGCATGGGGAACATCTAGGCATTCCCGCAAAAAGTTATAAAAAGTGAGTCTTTGTTTTGGGTCTTTGTAAACGAAGAAAAATTCTTCAAATTGGTCGAAGATTAAAACTGTCAGCAGTTCGTTGTCGGCGTTTGTTTGCAATTGGTTGAGGATAGCGCTGACCCCATCCCCTGCTCCCTCCCCGTTGATGGGGAGGAGGTTAGATGTAAAACTTTTGGTATCGCTTAGACCTAACCCCCCTAGCCCCCCTTCCCTGCTAGGGAAGGGGGGAGTTTGTCTCCCCTCCCCTACAAGGGGAGGGGTTGGGGGAGAGGTTCGCCTCTGTGGAAGCGCCTCAGCTAAACGATCGCCCAATTCCCGAATCCAATCGGGATAAACTTGCTGCAAAACTGGTACAACATCACGAGTGCCGATCGCTTTATTTTTCAATACTGGTATTAAGCCAGCTTGCAAAATCGAACTTTTGCCCACACCCGACTGTCCGTAAATAATCGTCAACTTGTAATCAGGACGAGCTACACGCTCAACCAGGCGCTTGATATCTTGCTCTCTTCCTGTTGCAGCGATTTCTTGGGCGACTGTCTCTTGCTGTTCTACCAGTACTAAAGCGGGGTTTGTCACCTGTTGCTTTGGCTGCAACCGTCCTGCACCGGTAAAAGCACGGATACCATAGGTTTGCTCACTGGATCGCAGTTCTAATTTAATATTGAATGCTTTGAGATATTCAGCTTGTTGAAAGTAACAGTCGCGTAACTCGCTCAAAATCTCAATGTAAAGCTCTGGATCATACTGTGCCTTAGTTTGTACCTTAGCAGTTTCTAAGGTAGCTATAGCTTGTTTTTTCTCGCCAAGTGCAATCTGCGCCCTCGCTAAGGCAAATAAATACCAACCTCGGTGAGACGATTGCTCCCATTCTAAATCGGCAATTGTTTCTGATGAGACAGAATTTTCTGCGGTGGATGCTGCACTGTCCAAAATCTCCAGGGCTTGCTGTGCTGCTTCTTGAGCTTCTTTCCAAGCCAATTTAGCAAGTGCGACTTCAGCCTGGAAACCATGAGCCCTGGCTAATCTAAACGGATGCGGATAGGTTTGATGCAGAGATATTGCTCTACGAGCAACCGCTTCTAATTCATCCCAGCACTGCATCCGTTGCAGTACTGCTCCTAAACCGTTGATAAAATTAGCTACCAAATCCTCGCGGTTAGCTTGGTCAAAGACTGTGATACATTCTTGAAAATAATCTTTAGCAGTAGCACGAGAGCGATCGCTCTCCGTATGATGCAACACAGCGTAAGTACGCCACCATAAACCCATGCAGTAGAGGAGACAAGCGCGGCGTTCAAGCAAGTTTGGTAGTGGGGAGTGGGGAGATGGGGAGATAGGGAGATGGGGAGATGTTCCTTCCCCTGTCCCCTTGTCCTGCTTTGCTGCTTGCTGCAAAATTGCTAAACTACGCTCGTAATGTTGCCGGGACTGCTCCATTGAACCATGAGCATCTCTACCTAAGACAAACTCTAAACTCGATTCAATTTCTGGGTGTAACGTTACGCCGCGATTTTGCAGTTCCACTCGCGCTAACTCCAACTCCGTGCGCCTTGGGGAACCAATTCCCAGGTTAAGAGCGGTGTTATCGAGAAATCTCCCCGCACCCACTTCTAAAACTTTGGCAAAAACTTCATCAGCTGTTTGCTGGATATATTGAATTAAATCTTCAGTAGGGATGGCAAACTCAACTGCTGTTGTCCAACTTTGGAGATCGGGCGCTAGGCGAATCAGCTTTTGCAGCACCTCATCCGTTACCCATAACACCGCGGGGAAGGGAAAATTTTTGCGAAACTCTTCCCTGACTTGGTTTGCACCCGTCAGCATAGAATCAATGGCTTTCACCGACTCTAAGCCAGAAACAATTATTGCTTCGGGATGCTCGTTACCCAGTTCTGCTTGAATCGTTGTGTAGAGGGTTGTAACAGCCTGCTCCAGAATTATCTTGCGGATTTCCACACGACACGATGCTTGCAATTCTTGTGTCAGTCGCTGTCGCAAACTGGCAGAATTACAGTGTGCCAAAATCAGCGAAAATTCTCCCCCAGAACTTTCAATAGCCCAATTTAACTCCTGTAGAGAATTTTCGTTGAAAGCTGCAATATCTTCGATTTGCCCCTGCTGATTCATAATATTAGTCATGAGTCGCCCCCTTGTCCCCTTGTCCCCTTGTCCCCTACTTCCATCAGCTAGAACATCTATTGAGTAATCTTCGATTGAACCTCTCTCCCAACCCCTCCCCTACCTTGGTGAGGGGAGTAATGCTCCCCCTTCCCTTTTAGGGAAGGGGGCTGGGGGGTTAGGTTTTTGATGACTGAACCGACGCTCTAGCGGTGGGATGCTGCTTCTGCCAAAATCGGGTTTATATCAAACCAAGAACCGTCGCGATCGCAATATTCATACACAAACCGACTGTGAACTAAACTGCGATAGTCTTCATCTCCCCGCACCTGCTTATTTTTTTCCACCTGTCGCAGCAATTCCCACTCATTGTCTGTAATTGCTAACTTCATTTGATTGCTACGTGCTTTGACCACAGTTTCCAAAATGTTCTTTGACAGGGGAAGCCGACGTTCTTTTTTAATCCAATCATAAAGCAACATGAGTAACTCGCGGACGTGACCGCCACTGACGCGACACAATTGCTCTAAAGTTTCTGGACTGTCGAAAATATTTATAATTAAATCGAAACGGTACTCTTCTGGTATACGTGGGAAGGCTCTTGCTAGCACCATCTGTTTGAGTAGATACATCCCCTCCTCACAAACACTACCATTTCGTTGCAACACAGGTACCATTGGCAGTACCTTGGGGTTGACCATAAATCGTTGAGTTAATCTTTCTATGTCATTTGAGAACCTTAGCGATAAAGGCATCGTGTAAACGACATGGCACTTGAGTTGACGTAACTGTTCACCCCGGTCTACAAAGAGATATTCTGGTTGCGGTCTTCCCCAGGGTTTTTGAGAATTCTCCACACGGTCAAGATTATCAACAATGACCACCAGTCCTTTTTTGCCCCGTTGCTTCAGTTTCTCAACAGCAGGTTGCAACAGTTCTTCGTTAATTGAGTCTAAAATTCCTTTAGTTCGGGGTCCGAGATATTCTCTTAACTTATTGCGGAGTTCTGGGCTGTCTTTTGCCTTGGCTGTAATCTTGGCAATACCCAGTGATGCTTCTGCAGATACTTCCAATTCTACCTGGAATAGTTTGGCGATACCCTGCAGTAAACTTTTCAAACCTTTAGGTTCGTTGAGTTGCAGTTTTTCCTGGCTCTCAAGACTTTCACCGACTCGGCGGGCGATCGCCAGCATAATATCAGAAATATCCACATCACCCAATTCCAAGTCTTGACTGGACTCGAAGTAAACGACATGAAAGCCTTTTTCCTCTAATTCTGCTTTCAGCCGCAACAATTCTGTAGACTTACCGCAGCCGATATGTCCCGTAAAGAGTTCGCACGTCGGTTCATCCGGAGAAAAAAATGTAATATTTTCCTTTAACTCTTCAATTATCCTGCCACCCCGCACCGAGGCGAAATCAATATAGTATTGTCTATCTAAGGGATTGCTCACTACCAAGGTCTTACTTGGGTTGCAAGCCTGGTAAAACTTTTGCAAGTCCAGCATCATAAACTACCACGCAACAAGGCTTATCCCTATTATCTACATCAGCCCTGTTACGTGTTTCTAAAAAAACGTGAGTTCGATTGACCTCTCCCTCCCAACCTCCCTCTCCTACAAGGCTTGTGTGTACACCGTAGCCTTAGGGATTTCCAACAAATAAATTACCCCCTAACAGTGGGGTGGGCCGGAAAGCCCGCCCAGTTTATAGGACGGGCTAGAAGCCCATCCCACAAAAAAAAGTTGGATATTTTTTAATTTGGAAGTCCTTTATAGGGGAGAGGAATGGAAGCAAGGTCAAATTAAATTCATCGAACTCACGTTAAAAAATGTTAAATTGACACTCCCCATGCGTAGAAGAACGCAGGGGATTATTGGGCTAATCACTCATCCAAAGCGGAGAAAAACACGCTGCCGAATCAAGCCGAGTTAAGCTATACCCAAGACTTTCCGTAGCACCACTTGGTCTTCTAACTTGGCTTTGAGGCGACCATTTTCCAAGTCTCGAATCCAACTTTGACTTTTCCCTGCCAGTTTCGCTAATTCTCTTTGCGAAAGATTAAGGTTTTTTCTTGCCTGCAAAATCTGTTCGCCTAGCAGATATCCTGTTGTGATTTTTGATTTTGTTCTGTTTTTTGTGGTTCGTCGCTTTTTTTCAGATTCAGTGGTTTGTTGCTGCCATTCTGGAGGTAGCGTAAACGATAAAATCCGGGCATTCATCAGCATATTCCATTTACCACGGGGACTTTTATCTGTCAGGCGTCTGTCTCCGCTAGCGTCCTGAATCCAAAATTCTAAAGCATCGTCTGGATCTTCGGGAATATCCACCAATTTCGCCCACAACGGTTGAATTTCTGATGGGTACGTTACTGGGTCGAAACTTGGTTTCATACCATAATGATTCAGAACTTCCAAATCGTTTTCAAAGGTTCGTAGCAGTCGCTTGCGTTCCTCCCGTTGTCTGCAAGCAAGAGAAACTTTCTCTTCACCGTAAGCAACACGCAGCAAGGTAGGAACTGTAATACGCTGTTCTTTGCCCATTTTAGTTTTAAACAGCAACCATAGCATCAGTCGCGCTGCTCCTTCGTGTTGCTGCCAAATACTCATGACCGTCGTTAACAGGGTTTTAGGCAGACTGCCGTATTGATAAAATGTATTTCGTTCCTTGCATCCTTGTTTGTTTAAGAAATACTGCGCCCATAGACCTGCTTTGACTTTAAAAGTGAGTCCAACTAGATATTTGCAGCCTTGATCATCTTCTTGAAAGTGATGCTGAACTTCTACCAAGTGCCACAAGCGACATCCTTCCACTGAAAATCCTTTGACTTGACCTTGTTGGGGCCAATTAATAGAGGTTATCAGCGAGCAAGTTTGCTGTACCAAGTTCTTCATTAAAGCCAACTTGGCGGGTTTGCTGAGGTCTTTGCGTTTCTCCAGCCCCAAATATTTCTCAATTTGGCGATCGTCAATGGTAAACTCTTGCACCCAAGGCTGATCTAAAGCCGTCGCATGAGCTGCGAAAATCAATTGCATACAAGCCGCTCTGATATCAAGCGTCTCAATGACTTCTAATTCTGTTGCAAGTTCGCTTCCATTGCTGAGTTTGGTAATGTGAAATGCGATCGCCCCTCGCCCCTGATTGACTTGTCGGCGATAACACACCTTGCCGTATTCATCAATTTCCCAAGGTAGGGAGGTTCGTTGTGCCAACACATTGCAAGCTTCCCAGATAACGATCGCCGAAGCAAATGGGTTGCTCTTACCGTTAGCAAATAAATCTGGGCTGGTAGCATCTCTGGAATCAACTTTACATCTCCCCCTTTTCGCCTGCATGGGTATAGGGGAATCAATCGGACAAACGACTACACATTGCGGTTCTGGATAATAACCTTCGCAGTTGTTACAAAGACTAGGGTCGATCCAGTATTCGTTGTTCTCTAATTTGATGGCACCAGTAGGACATTGGGGACGGCAGTTGTCACATCCAACGCAACTGTGATTAGGAATTGTATAAGGCATAAGGCTTTTTCCTACTTTAATCGTTGAGATGTCTGGCTCAAGTCTCCCCTGGATGTGTCCTCTTGATTCACTACTCACTACTCACTACCACATTGTTTGGACGGTAATAATAAACCTTGACCGTACTACTTAACCACATCCTTATTCGGACCGCGCATCCAATTGGAAGCTATCTAAGGCTTGTAAGCCGAGCCTATTTTTTAATATTTCTTACTTTATAACATTTCATAAATTTCTATTTCAGTTTGTTAGCAATGAGCTAAACATATTTTTTGAACTCTCTTTAATAGGTAACTGAATAACATTTTTGAGTTTTATTTAAAAAAATATTCAAGTGTTATTGCTGAACAATCAATCCTCTTATTAGTGCTTGCAATTAACATTATTAATAATATTAATATTTGCTTAAATACTCATTGAGTTATTAATTTTACATTGAGAATGAACCAAGTCAATTTTATTGGTAAAACCAGATAAAGGATGATGTCAGTCTATTGTTCATCGATAACTAACGACTTCTCTTAAGAGGTAGTTTCGCAATTCTTGAAAAAATTACTAATAAAAATTTGCATTTAAATGTTGAATATTAACAATTAGACCTCTTGCATAAATCTTATTTTTTTCGCGCAAAGGCGCAAAGGCGCAAAGAAGAACACTAAGAAAAAGAGTTTTGCAAGAAGTCTATTAACTTAGTGTGATTTGGTAAGTCATCAAACTTTAATTGAATGATAAAACGTATTAAAAAATCAAAAATAGGAAAATTAGGTTATGTTAGTATGAGCTTAAAGTGAAACAGATGTGTCAGCACAGAAGGTAAATTATGGCAACGCTAACAGGATTAACATTTGGTGGCAAAACTTGGACACCTAAATTCGTTGAGGAAATTGACCAGGACAAATGTATCGGTTGCGGCAGATGCTTTAAAATCTGTGGGCATAATGTGCTGGTATTAAAAGCAATGAACGAAGAAGGAGAATTTGTCGAGGATGAGGACGATGATGAAATTGAAAAGAAAGTGATGACAATCGCCAACAAAGAAAATTGCGTGGGTTGTGAGGCATGCGCTAGGATTTGTTCCAAAAATTGCTATACCCACTCTGCATTAGATAACTAAAGTTTTTGGGTTGTTCAGAGGTCGGTTAAAAAAGGCGCTGTCAACGAAAGTGTAAAAGGCTGTACAATGGCAGTTTCTCTCTTCAGAAGGAAAGTACTAGAGAGGAAGGTACTAAAGGGGAATATTTAAAGTTACAAGAACTCAGAACAAAAAGTTCATAGTAAACGAATCCGTAAATCTCAAATTGTCAGCTATTAACAAATTAAAAATTGCTGCCGAGATAGCCTAATCACTTGCTATAACAGACAGCCGCCTCTGCAACTAGTTTATCTTGAAGTGCAAGGCTCCTGTACTAGGAGTGGAGAGATAGTTTTCATTTTTTTGGGGGAGCGAAGAATTAAAACATTTTAAAATTCCCCCACTTTTCTAGAATAAACATAGAAAATGAATTTGGTTAAAACAATAGCTAATTGCGTCATGAGTCATTAAAACAGTGAACAGTGAACAGTGACCAGTGACCAGTGACCAATGAACAGTGAATAGTAAACTCAAAGGCTGGTAGCTGATAACTGATAACTGATAACTGATAACTGTTAATGACTAGTCATGAGAACTAAAAAAAGATGACAAGAAATACATGACCAAGGATGCTACTAGCAATTAGCCATGTAAGCAAGAGACACAACTATTCTCTTTCCTCGCTTAGAGTATATATCAAGAGTACAGGATGTGGTGTACTGGGGTAAAACTCAGAAAAATATACCTTTAACGACGTTTCACAAAGCAGGTATTTATGGAACAAATTCCTGTTTCACTATGGACTCTAGTGGCTGGGATATTAGTTACAATTGTCAGCATTTGGGTAGGACAAAATCACGGTCTATTACCGGTGCAAGCATCGCAACAAGCGCCTTTGGTAGACGGATTTTTTAACATTATGGTCTCCATTGCCACAGCTCTGTTTTTGGTGGTAGAAGGAACCATTGTGATTTTTTTGGTTAAGTACCGCCGCCGTCGTGGGGATGACACGGATGGCGTGCATGTTGAAGGTAACTTTCCCTTAGAAGTTTTTTGGACGGCTATCCCATCTCTTATCGTCCTCTGCTTAGGAATCTACAGTGTTGATGTTTTTAACCGAATGGGAGGGTTTGAGCCGGGGAGTCATCCTCATATGCCTCATTCTCCAGCTCATGTTGCCCAAATTCCAGGAAGTGCAATCGCTGCTACCCTGACTGATGCTTCACCACATGAATTGCAAACAGTAGCACCAGCAGCAGCCCCGAAAATCGGCATTGGCGCGACTCCTCAAGAGGAAGGCAAAAAAGCCGACTTGGTTGTCAACGTCACAGGAATGCAGTTTGCTTGGCTGTTCGACTACCCGGATAGTGGAGTGAATGCTGGAGAATTACACGTTCCTGTCGGTGCTGACGTGCAACTCAACCTTTCTGCAACGGATGTGATTCACTCGTTCTGGGTGCCACAATTCCGGCTGAAGCAAGATGCCATTCCTGGAATACCCACCCAACTACGATTTGTGGCTACCAAGCCTGGCACATATCCCGTAGTTTGTGCTGAACTTTGCGGCGGCTACCACGGCTCAATGAGGTCACAAGTCATTGTCCACACGCCTGAAGAGTTTGAAAGCTGGCTGTCTGAAAACCGGGTTGCCCAAAAGCAAGATTTGAAACAAGCTGTTGCAGTGAATCCAGCAGACTTATCCACATCAGAGTTTCTCGCTCCCTACGCCCAACAGATGGGGGTGAACACAGCAACTCTCACCGAGGTTCAAAAATAACAGTTAGGAGTTAAGAGTCAGTGGTTATTATAGCGGTTTGTAATTGGGCAAGATACACCAAAGAAATAATGAACCACTGATGGACACAGATGGACACAGATAAATAACTTGAGTTGCGCTATATTCTCCCCATCTCCTCACTGCTCCTAATCCCCACTTTTTGCGGGTTCCGAGTTCCTCACCTCCCTATTAGCCTAAACGAGCAAACTAATTGTTTAGCAGCTTATGACTCAAGTAGAACTTCCACGAAACACTCCACCCGAAGACAATCAATCTGGTACTCAGGTGGTTGCTCATGCACAACATCATCAGGCGTGGAAATGGTACGACTACTTCACGTTTAATGTTGACCACAAGGTTATTGGCATCCAATACCTGGTGACAGCGTTTGTATTTTATCTGATCGGCGGACTCATGGCTGTTGCCATACGTGCTGAACTGGCGACACCAGAATCAGATCTGCTCGATCCAAACCTCTACAACGCTTTCATGACGAATCACGGGACGATCATGATTTTCCTGTGGATCGTACCCAGTGCAATTGGCGGATTTGGTAACTATCTGGTGCCATTGATGATTGGCGCTCGGGATATGGCTTTTCCCAAGCTGAATGCGATCGCCTTTTGGTTAAATCCACCCGCAGGTTTGCTGCTAGGGGCTAGCTTCTTCTTCGGCGGTTCGCAATCTGGTTGGACGGCTTACCCACCTTTAAGTTTGGTTACGGCTAACACCGCACAATCGCTGTGGATACTTGCCATTGTCCTGGTGGGAACTTCATCAATTTTGGGTTCGCTGAACTTTGTAGTCACTATCTGGAAGATGAAGGTTCCCAGCATGAGATGGGACCAATTGCCCTTGTTCTGTTGGGCGATTTTGGCAACCTCCGTGCTGGCACTACTCTCCACACCTGTGTTAGCGGCGGGGTTGGTGTTGCTGTTGTTTGACCTCAACTTTGGCACCTCGTTCTTTAAACCAGATGCAGGCGGTAACGTTGTTATCTACCAGCACTTGTTCTGGTTCTATTCCCACCCGGCAGTTTATCTGATGATTCTGCCTATCTTCGGCATCATGTCCGAGGTGATTCCGGTTCACGCCCGCAAGTCAATTTTTGGATATAAGGCGATCGCCTATTCTAGTTTGGCAATCTGCGTCGTGGGTTTGTTCGTCTGGGTACACCATATGTTTACCAGTGGTACACCCGGTTGGATGCGGATGTTCTTCACTATCTCCACCCTGATTGTTGCCGTTCCCACTGGCGTCAAGATTTTTGGCTGGGTTGCTACCCTCTGGGGCGGTAAAATTCGCTTCACATCTGCAATGCTCTTCGCCATTGGCTTGTTGTCCATGTTTGTCATGGGTGGCTTGAGTGGCGTGACAATGGGAACAGCCCCCTTTGATGTTCACGTCCACGACACCTACTATGTGGTGGCGCATTTCCACTACGTCTTGTTTGGTGGTTCTGTATTTGGCATTTACGCTGGAATCTATCACTGGTTCCCCAAAATGACGGGGCGGATGCTGAATGAAACCTGGGGTCGCATTCACTTTATCCTCACCTTCATTGGCACGAATCTGACCTTCCTACCCATGCACGAGTTGGGTTTGCAAGGAATGCCCCGACGAGTTGCAATGTATGACCCGCAGTTTGTCACCCTGAATGAGATTTGTACCATTGGTGCCTTTATCTTGGCTGCGTCTGTGATTCCCTTCACCATCAACATCCTTTGGAGTTGGGTTGCTGGACGCAAGGCGGGTGATAATCCTTGGAACGCTTTGACCTTAGAATGGACAACCAGCTCACCACCCCTGGTGGAAAACTGGGAAGAGTTACCCGTCGTCACTCATGGTCCCTACGACTACGGCTTGAATGGTCATAGTGCTGAAATACCCCCATCTGCTGCAACTGAGGTAGGTGCTTAGCCAGGCAAGTAAATGCCCATAGCTCCCGTTCTTGTGGGGGAGCCAGCGCTGCAGGAGGGTTTCCCGAACTCACAGCGACTGGCGTTGGGCAGAGGATTGCCCGCCCTTTATCAAGACGGGCGAGACGCCCGTCCCACAAAACAATCAAAAGCATAAACAATATGGCTATAGCGACAACAACGAGTCCAGCTCATCACGAAGAACATCATCCAGATTTGCGAGTCTTGGGGCTGTTAGTGTTCCTCGTCTCCGAATCTCTGATGTTCGGTGGATTTTTTGCCACATATTTGTTCTTCCGAGGCGGTGCTGAAGTTTGGCCTCCAGAAGGAACCGAAGTAGAGTTATTGTTGCCTACAATCAACACCATCATTCTGGTTTCCAGTAGTTTCGTTATTCACTTTGGCGATACAGCAATTAAAAAGAATGATGTCCAAGGAATGCGGAAGTGGTACAAAATCACCGCAATCATGGGCGCAATATTCTTGCTTGGTCAGGTGGTTGAGTACATGACTTTGGGATACGGTCTGACTACCAACGTATTTGCTAACTGCTTTTACTTAATGACAGGGTTCCACGGTTTGCACGTTTTTGTGGGACTGTTGTTGATTTTGGGTGTGTTATGGCGTTCCCGTCGTCCTGGTCACTATTCTGCCACCAAACACACTGGCATTGAAATGGCAGAAATCTACTGGCACTTCGTAGACATCATCTGGATTGTTCTCTTCACCCTGCTGTACATTCTCACCAAGTTTTGACATTGGGAATTAGCGATTAGGGATTGGCAATTAGGGAGTAGGTATTTCCTAGTCCCTAGTCCCCAATACCCATTCCCTCAAGGAGATTTCTATGCAAGTCGATGCAGAAAGATTTTCATGGTTTCAGGTTCCAGACGATATCAAACAGTTGTTGATGTTGGCGGCAGCAAATTGGGACAATACTTCAGAATCAGAAAAGTATATTAACCAAGCTTTAGCCAAAACTGAAGATTCGACAGACGTTTTGGTAGCAGCTTATAGATATTTTTTCTATAAAAATAATTATTTAATGGCTTTGCAAACAGCAGTTAAAGTTATAGATAGAATTAAATTATCAGAGCTATTTCCAGATAATTGGGAGCAACTTAAGCCAATATTGATGAGTCGTAAAGATGAGCCAAGAATCAGACTCTATCTAAATGCTTATGCTGCTTCTGGATTGGTATTGGCAAAGCTGGGAGAAATAGACAAGGCTAAAAAAATAAGTGCTCAAGTGAAGGAAATTGATGATAAAAATCAGTTTGGAGCAGCAATTTTATATGACATTCTAACACGACCAAGTGAAGAAGAATGAATTCTCTATTCAATTTATCATTTATTTTCTGGTTGAAAACTTATGAAAGGAAGGGATTGGCTTGTTACTGAAGACGGACAGTATCAAGTCTGTAAATCTGTAAGAGCATGGGATTTGCTGAGAGATAATTATCGCTTCTATCGATTTCTGACTGAAGTGGAAGATGTTCTTAAGGATGCGGAAGATGAAAGCAGTCATCTTCCAGAAATTCGGATGCTAGTTAGGCGGTTGATTATTAACTCTTATTGGGTACAAAGTCGGTATTTAGAGCCTTGTTCTAAAACAGGAATTTCAGTTGTCCTGCTTTATGATGAGTTAGGTTTTCCATTTACAGTGCAAACTGTAACATTTGCACCAGGAACTCCATCGACAATTCACAACCACGGAACTTGGGGTGTTGTCGCCGTGTTAAAAGGAGAGGAGAAAAATACATTTTGGCAGCGTACACCCAATTCAGAATTTAAGGACAAAATTGAACGGACGGGAGAGTTAACCTTATTTCCAGGCGATATTATTAGCTTGGCTCCTAATGCAATTCATAGCGTGGAAGCAGTAGGTGATCAACCAACTGTGACTTTTAATATTTATGGCGAAACTAGTATGCAAGAGCGTTTTGAGTTTGACACCGTTAGCCATTTGGCTAGGAATTTTTAATATGAAATCCGTTTGTTTAGTTATCATATCCCCTCAACCTCACCCCTACCCCTCTCCTTACAAAGGAGAGGGGTGGCGCAGCCAAGGTGAGGTATCGATGCAGTAACTAATTAACCGGATTTGATATAACTCGTAGAAAACCAGGGAGAGAGGGGGGGATGAGGGGGAGACAAAGATGTACAGACGCGCCATGGCGCGTCTCTACAATAACTAATAACGGAGAAACTTAAATGGCAAGAGTGATTTTTTATGAAAAACCTGGCTGTAAAGGTGGTACTAAGCAAAAAACTCTGTTAACAGCCGCAGGACATGAGGTGGTAGCGTACAATCTGCTTACTGAACCTTGGACTGCTGAACGTTTGCGCTCATTTTTTGGCGATCGCCCTGTGTCTGAATGGTTTAATCGCACCGCCCGACGGGTACAATCTGGTGAGATAGTTCCTGAACAAATAGATGCTGACACCGCTCTGTTGCAGATGCTTCGAGATCCGCTATTAATTCGCCGTCCTTTGATTGAAGTGGGCGATCGCCGTGAGGTGGGTTTCGATGTGCAACTGATTGATGCGTGGATCGGTTTACAGCCTGTAGACGAGTCATTGAAGGAAATCAGCGAAAATCTCATGAGTCAGGATTTGCAAAGCTGTTCCCACAAGCATGGACACAAACATGAACACAAACATGAGCAAGGTTCCTGCAAGCATTAGATGAGTTTGCTCAGTACTGAGACGGTTTGTGTAGTGATGAGAGATGATGATAATACTTTGGGTGATCACTGAAATGCGATCGCCCTTTTTGCTGGTATGGTACAACACTACTTGCTGCGTATTTCTAGAATTATTAGTAAAATCGAATTCAGGCAATTTTGATTTAAGGTGTATCTGATGGCTGCTGATATTGCACAAAATAATAACGCCTTTTGAAGCTATTCAATTATCCTTATAAGTAAGTTGTGAATGCGTAACGGATTATTTCGCTGGCTTGTTATACTTCGGCTTGCTTGTTGTTATGATTCTGTCTGCTTTCTGTTGAGCCTGCTGGATACTGTCGATTCGCTCAATGCGAACTTTGGAGCCAGGCACATAATTCTTTCCACCCTGTAAATGCTGTTGAAGAGTTACGTAGACCTTTCCTCTCTTTGCTACTCCTGTGTAGTTGTTTTTCTCCCCTTCGGTCAAGATTTTATATACAACAGGTTTGTCATTGGGTAACTGGCTAAAGAAAACTTCGATACTAGAATTTTTAAGGGTGGTTGCAACTGCTTCAACGTACTCTCGGTCTTCATCTGCAAAAGACAATGCAACGTCGTATTCGTATTTTTTTATCATTTTTAAAGATTTATATACATCCTAAGCAAACCATCCTAAAGGGGGTTTTGCAGTAATGTAGTAAGGTAATACCGTCATTGTCTAAATTTTAATTACAGTGCATAAGTAAATTCTACTGACACCTATTAAAACTAGAATGGAGATTTTGACGCGATAACCTTTTTCTTTCAAAGGAGTTAAAACTTATGTCAGGACAAGCTGTAGGTTCTGTGAATATACCTAGATTGAGTAAAGGCAATCAGGGTGAGGCTGTCAAGATTTTGCAACTGCTTTTAGACAACTTTCATGGCTACTCAATTGCAGTTGATGGCATTTTTGGTACGAACACCGAAAATGCTGTCAAAGACTTCCAAAATTCCCGTGATTTTGTAAATGACCCTCCAGGAGTCGTGGCTAATCAAACTTGGGAGGCGTTAGCTAATAGACAGTAGGCTCGTTGCAAAAGACAATTGGATGATAATGAAACCACAGATGGACACAGATGGACACAGATAAATAACTAGTGTTAATCTGTGTCCCATAAGTGGTTATAAATATCCATTCATCATAACTTTTGCAAGAAATCTAATAATTGGCGTTTACAAAAAGTGGGATTGTCCTACCTTTCTATCCCTACCAAAATTGTGGGGATTTTTGTTTTTTTTAGTACGTGAGTATTAGTGAAACAGGCTTTGCAATACACTTAAGAGTCTATTCGTCCTGCTATTCTCAATATTAATGGGGATACCGCACCCCAAGAACGCAAAAGATTGTACACAAACAAACCCTCAATTCTTTGTGTCACACCCGATATTTGGAATCACAAACTTACTAATTATTTATCCATTTCCTCTGTTCATTTTTTCAGTTTTTCTCAGTTCATTTGTACTATAACGAGCGATTGCCCAAGGGGCACTGGCGGAGCCAATCGCTTCACTGCCAGTTGCATAAGTCCTGTCAACATTTAAACTATCTTTTTAACAGGTTACGAGCTTGGGAAACTTATCCCTAGACATGAATCTGGATACGCTTTTCAGTAAATTCCTTTGGTTGGCGCAGTTCGCCGCGTTCTGCCTGCTGGAGCATTAACCAAATCTGAGAACCTAACAAGTCAATTTCTGTAGTCATGAATTGTTCGCCACCGAAACGGCGAATGTTGTCCGACTGCACTTTGAGAACAGCAGCATCCTGACGGATAATGCTTGATAACAATAACTTTACTATTGGTCGCATCAACCAACCAGGTAATCCTAAACGGTAAGTGACAACCACAAAGTTCCGGATGTGGAAATCGGATACTGGGGTCATAGCTTGAGTAACCAACAAGCTATAATTTTTTTCAAATCGGTACTCTACTTGTCCAATAGATGGCAAGATGAAGCGATCAAAGTGGCTGACTTCTGCAGCACCTGGTGCAATAATTCGGGCAGCAAGACCAGTGGGGCGCGGTTCGTCAACATATTCGGTTTCAATACCATTCGGCTGACGCCTGATGACAGCCGTGATTTGCTTTTTTTTTGGTTCGCTGCGGAACAAACCTCTATGAACAAAGGCAGTATGTGGTATATCCGTGACATTCTCTAGAGCCGCTAGGAGGGTGGACTCGTAACAGAACTCTTCACGCCAAGTGCTGTAGCCGTTTTCGTTGACGTTAGGAAACTGGTAGGGAAGAGTTGTTGGCTCTGCGTCAGGGTTCCCAAAAATCCATACGAAGCCGTCTTGCTCAACGACTGAGTAGGTTGATGCTTTGATGCGATTGTTTTCTGGAATACTGCACAAACCTGGCACAGCTTGACAAGCACCGCTACCGTCGAACTGCCATCCGTGGTAACTACATTCAAGATAGCCATCTACAATCCGCCCTTGCGAGAGCGGCATATTACGGTGCGGACATCTATCCAAAAAAGCAGATGCCTTACCGTCTGCCCCACGGAAAAGAACCAGTGGAATACCAAGAACTGTACGTGCCACTGGCTTGTCGCGTAGCTCTTTTGACTGGCACGCAATATACCAATAGTTCGTCAACCGTGCTACTGAGATATGGGTTTTAGTAAGCGGCAAACTTAGATACGGTTTTTGCACTTCCATCTAGACCCACCTTTTGGCATAAAACAGCATTTCCTTCTATCTTTACACTCAACTTGCGCGTATATTAAAAATAGTTACTGATTGAGTATAATACTGAGTCAGGGTTCTCTAGTTGATCTGCAACCCCATGCTTAAAAAGCAGGGGCTCTGCGTTTCGCTCTACCTGACCCGCTTAAGTCCAGGAATGGACTACGTTTAGGGCAAGTGTTTAAATTCCTACCTTGGGATGCTTGCCAGTCCCAAGCTCTAGAACTGTGGTAGTTAAGCAGGCTTACGGAGAATAAACCAGTGCCACCCAGAAAGTACCGACTCTAAACATTATGCAGTCTACGTTTACCCAGAAATGGGGTATCTCGGAAACGAAAATTAGGGATAAGTATGACGGGAAATAAATTTCCCGTCGGGCTTCATCCCCATGCATGAATGACAGGGGCTTCCGCCCTTTTGTATTGGTGACGACTTTATTTCGTATTTAGAATTTTTTTTGGGGAAAAATTAGGTTCACTCGGAATTATAAAAAGCTTTTAGGATGCAAAGTTACCTCAATGGCTAGCAAGCAAAATTTTGGAGCAGTGGTAATAACTGGCGCATCAAGTGGAATAGGTGAAGCCAGTGCTATTTACCTTGATAAGTTGGGATACCAGGTATTTGCTGGTGTACGCAGGGATGCTGATGGTGAGCAGCTAAGACGCAAAACCTCAGTTAGACTTACACCGCTTTTGTTAGACGTTAGAGATGAAGCATCCATTATAGCAGCTGCAAACACTGTGAGTGCGGCTTTGAACACTGTTGGTCTTGCTGGTTTAGTCAACAATGCTGGTATAGTCGTTGCAGGTCCACTCGAATTCCTCCCTGTCGCTGAGCTTAGAAAGCAACTCGAAGTGAACGTAATAGGACAGATAGCAGTCACGCAGGCATTTTTACCACTTTTAAGAAAGGCTCAGGGTCGTGTTATCAACATTGGTTCTGATAACGGCAAGGTTTCTGTGCCTTTTCTGGGTCCCTATTGCGCCTCAAAATTTGCAATGGAAGCGCTTACAGACGCGCTTCGCATGGAGCTGCAACCTTGGGGTATTGAGGTTTCGATCATCGAACCTGGCACTGTCACAACGCCAATTTGGGATAAGTCTATAACTTTAGCCGATGATATCTGGAACAAATTGCCGCCTCAGGCGCACAAATTATACTCAGCAGCTGTAGATGCTACTCGTAACACAGCAAACAAGTTAGGTAAAAATGGTTTTCCTGCTGAGGTAGTAGCCCTCGCTGTTGCCCACGCGCTTACTGCTAAAAAACCAAAAACTCGTTATGTAGTAGGATTGGATGCCCAAATTAATATCTGGCTCGCCAAAATTCTGCCCGATCGCCTGCTTGACAAACTGATTATTCAATACCTTGGTTTACCGAAAAATCCCTGAAAAAGTCCTTCAGCCCAACTATTAGCTCCCTTTTCTTTTAGGCTTGGCAAAAACAATAACTCCTAAAAATTCCTTTAAGGTTTCCCGCAAGGTTTTTTTAACGTATTGCCCACAGTATAAAGGGTTTGAGAGTCCAAGCTACCTCGTAAGCTAAACGCTCATGTATGGGTACTTTTGCCAGTTTTGCCAAAATTTTTGTAGGCTCTTATTTTGGCGAAGGTATTGTTAAATCAGATGTGATTGTTTGGTTTGAGTGGGCGCGGCGAGAGAGGATTGTGCTGGCAATGTCGGGGGGAGATCATTCGGAACAAGAATTGCATATTGGAACCAAGTAACATGATTAAATATGAGAGATTATGGCAGCGAAAAAACCATGATTGCTAAAGAAGAAATTACTATCAAAGTCCCGTCTGAGGTAGCACAGGCATACCGCAATGCCACGGAAGAAGAACGGGAACAAATTGAAGCCCGGATTGCAGTGTTACTAAAGTCTTCAATGACAAGCAAGCTTGAAGCCATTGCCAAGCTCAGGCAGACAATGGATGAAATTGGCTTCCGAGCCGCCCAAAGGGGTTTAACCCCAGAGATTTTGGAGTCAATCTTGAATGACGACGAATAAAATCCGGGTTGTGTGTGATGTCAATGTCATCATTAGCGCGGTGTTATTACCAGGGAGCAAACCAGATCGCGCACTCAGAAAAGCTCAAGATTTAGGAGAATTGTTGGTGTCTGAGTCCATTTGGCTGGAGCTAGAACAGGTACTCGCTCGACCCAAATTTAATCGGTACATCACGCCAGAAGAACGAAACGATTTCCTGGTGGATTTGTCCGAAACTGTACAGTTCATTAAAGTGACTGAACAGATTAATGAATGTCGAGATCCAAAAGATAACAAATATCTGGAATTAGCACTCAGTGGAAAAGCAGAATGTATTGTGACCGGAGATGATGATCTACTAGTGCTAAATCCCTGGAGGGGAATTGAGATTCTGACTGTTCAAGAATTTTTAGAAAAGAATTAGGGTTGCGATTCTGGATAGAGAGTGAGTTAAGTGGCAGAGGTAGTAATTAAATTCAGTTTTTTTCTATCTCACATATCTGCTGTATATTTGACTACAACTATACTGTTTTGGAAAGTGGGAAAAGTGGGTTTGTTGGGATGTTTTATGTAAAGTATTGATAATACTATTGATCAACTGTAAGTTGATGAATGAAGTATATAGTTATCGATTTAACAGATTAATGTCACCCGCTCAGAAACTGCTATCAAGTCTGCTCAAGGAGTTGTAATTTTTTGAGCATTCCTTACAAGGCGCGAATTAGCGATCGCATATTGCAAAATCTTTAAGGAGTAAAACATTCTACATAGTAATTGATTCCTATCTTGATAGAAGTAACGTGCTCCAGGCTTAGTTTCTGCTTTACTTGGTGTTTTATGAACTACCCACAGTTGGCTTCGCCTGAACTGTGGGTTTCTACATCCCTCAGTTCGTTTTTGGGTGAGCTACCTGTAGATTTTTGACACTTCACACGTCCCAGTTGCTTCATACTTCCAGTTTTTTTGCTGGGGCATGAAGTAGCGCTGGCAACATCAGCGTCTACGAGGCTTGTTCCAAACCCCGGTAGAGTTCCTTTTGACCAGTACAGCATTACTTCGGCTGCCGCAATATCTCTGTCTTGTAGATATCCACAATGTTGACACTCATGTATTCTTTCATGAAGTGTCTTTTTATGCTGATATCCACATTTAGGACAAGTTTGACTGGGTTTCACTTTCTTGGTTGGAACTTCGATAAACACACCACCGATTTGCTCAATCTTATATTTTATGGTACTTCGTAGCATTCCAAAACCAACATCAAGTATTGACTTGTTTAGCCCAGCTTTTTGTTTTTTGCGTTTGCCAATATGCGCTTTACGGGTCATCTTGGTGACTTCTAGCTTTTCGGTTGCAACGAAGCTATTACCGCTTACTATTTCTGCTGCAACTTGATGTACCCAATCCTGTCTCTGGTTCGCAACCTTACGAATAAGCTTGCTAACTTTGAACTGGGCTTTTTTCCATCTTCTAGAAGCTTTAACTTTTTTCTTCCTATTTGGTGCTTGTTTGCGTCTCTTCTCCTTAGACGCCTGCTTTATCTTGCGTTCAGCATTTCGTAAGAATTTGGGAGCACAAGAGTGTTGATGACTCACCCCATCTGTTATGGACAATGCTGACTTACAGCCTAAGTCAATACCAATAGCACCAACTGGTAAAACTTGAGGTTTAAGTACTTGATCTAATACATCAACCGTTATAGATGCGTACCACTTCCCGTTACGATAAACGATAGTGCAAGTGGTTGGAGTCCCCCAGCATTTAGCTTTACCACGCATTTGAATACGCCCAATTTTAGACAAGTTCAAGTACCCGTTTTCACCATTAGACTCAACAGAATAACCAGTTTTAGCTGGATAAGTCCACCCTGAGTAATGGCGAATAGACTTAAACTTTGGGCGCTTTCCTAATCCCTTGAACCATCGTTCAAATGCAAAATCAACACGTTTCAATGTTGCTTGCAAAGCTTGAGAGTTTATTTCTTTGTACTCTGTCCAAACTTCTTTGAATGCTGGTAAAGAATTCTGTTGCTCGATATAGGTAACAGAATGCTTGAACTTTTCATACTGTGTAAATCGGTTGTATACAGCAGCATTGAACAACTCTTTATGAAGCTTGCGATGATACCTCAAAGACTGCTCTATTCGCTTTGTTGGGTATAACCGAAACGTCATTCGCCTTGTTGCCACTGCTTGAAATACCTCTTTTTTTATCGCTATACTTATATTAAAAGAAATAACGACATAATAACGACAATGAAAAAGAAATATTTCAACCTAAGACTGTCAGACCGGAGACTTAATATACTTAGAGAATATGCAGTCCTCACGGATAAAACAATGACTGCGGTAATAGAAGATTATATAGATTCGCTTCCCAACGCAAAAACTGTCAACTCATCAGTCATCCCCCTCCCTCTCAATCCTACGGATTGAATCAGTCGGGGATGTCTTCTTCATTGACCGCTGTCCATCCCCACCCTACTTCGTGGAGGGTGGGGACTTCCGCGATACCGTTAACCGTCAGGTTAATAAGGGAGTGGGATGGCTGAGGAGTTTCCACTCTCCGGGAACTTATAGCAGGGGACTGGGGACTGGGGACTGGGTGAAAAGTCTTTTTGTGTCTAGGTTTTATCATCTGTTGATGTCCTAACCACCTTGGCTGTTGCTATAAAACGAACAAAAAAGTTTAGAATAGTAACATTAGAGCTTAGCGCTCCTCAAAAAACATTGGTGACGACCATCCACTCGACACAAACGGACTGCTTAGCAGGTGAACAGTGCGTTCGCGTAGCGTGCCCGAAGGGCATACGTAGGGAAACGTATAACAAACATAGAATTTGATAACAAATTCGCTTCATAACAAGACTCCGTGGGGCGTCAGGAGTCTCTAAACTGCCTGTGGAGGTATCGAAACGTGGATATTGCTGTATGGCTTGCCTTGGGGTATCTGGAGTAACGACCAATGAAGCAGGAAATTTCTACGAGGCGACTTGTAGAAGCCACCACGCTCATTCGGTACTCCGAATCAGTGGTGGGAGAACGTCACGTGGATTTGATTTGCACGTACAAAGCCCGCCTTCGCAGCGATGCTCACTCTTGGAGCCGCCCCTTGGGCGATCGCGCCATATATGCCCGAAGGCTTTTTAAAAGAAACCCTTACCCCAGCCAAATCAAAGATTATGGCTGGGACTGCGCTCAACATTTCTGTTCAAATCCAGCAAAAATATTGTTTTTATATCCTCTTTATGGGGTAGGACAGCGACATGACTGACCATCTGCATCATAGGTTTGCTATGACTGCTAGATTTTGGTAGTGAGCGAATCGTTAAGAGTGGTAATTCCACAATATCGGGCGGTTCATCTACCGAAATTCCATAGAGTTCCCCTTGGGAATCGTGTGTAACCACCATAAAAGATGGGTTATCGACGCAGTGATGTAAACCATCTAAGCCTAATTGTTCATGCAAATCCAAAACCTTAATCATGTACTTGCCTATCTGAACTAGCCCCATTGTTGTTAGGTTTTTAGTGTTTGCAGGTGAAAAATTTACCACCTTCAGCACATCGCTAATCGGAAGCGCTAGGAGATAATCTGCAATCTTAAAAACAATAAACTTGCCTGTTTGTGACTCGTCGTACATTACCGTCTCCTAGCAGCAACTTCAGTATTTTTTTGCAAGATATCTGCCAGTGTCTCCAACAGCATATGCTCCAAATAAGGTTTGGTAATATAAGCGTTTGCGCCCAACTGGGAAGCAAGTAGGCGGTGCTTCTCACTGCCTCGGGAAGTGACCATCACTACAGGAATATCAGCTAAAGCACGGTCTCGCTGACGATTTTTCAGAAACTCAAACCCATTCATACGTGGCATCTCGATATCGCAAAATACCAATTGGATGTTTGTATGGTATCGAAGTTGTTCAATCGCTTCGTAACCATCTTTTGCCTGAAGGACTTGGTAGCCAGCTTTCTGTAAGGTTAAAGCCAGAGTTTGGCGTACTGTAATTGAATCATCCACTAAGAGAATGGTTATCTTTGGTCTTTCCTCATAGTCTGAATTTGGTGATTCTGGTAACGCAGCACGAGCTGAGGATAATAATCGCGGCTGCTCTATTCTGGAAGTGAGGATGACGGGTGTTGAACTAGCTAAATTGCTATTGGTACGATGATCGGTTTGCTGTTCAGACAAAGATTCCATCAATGTTGATCCATCCAGTACCAATGCCAGGCGACCATCAGGTAGAACACTGCTCCCATAGATGTAGCGAGGTGGTACAATCATAGCTCCTAAGGGACGGATAACCAATTCTTGGTCACCAATGAGCTGGTCTACTTCTAGACCAACAAGTTTATCCTGACAACGAATCAGAATAACGGGCATCCCCTGTTCTTTAGAACGGGAGTGCTTAGTCTTAAACACTGAGGGTTGAGTGACGGATGAGGAATAATTTAGGGCTTTGGTAAGTTGGTAGATTGGAATAAGTTTCATAGCAGCGCCCTTACCCCACCGGAGGACTTTGCCTCCTTCCCAAGAGCGAATCTGCTGTGCTGTAGGAATAAGAATTTCCTCAATGGAATTGACAAACAAGGCGTAGGTTTGGTCGGCTGCTTCACACAGTAGTAAGTTGGCGATCGTTAAGCCCAAGGGAATTTGCAGTCTGAACATTGTGCCCTGATTGGGTTGAGAATAAACCGCAACTGAACCTCGAATTGTTTGCAAATGAGTGCGAACCACATCAAGACCAATTCCTCGCCCGGAAAGTTCATTGACACTAGAAGCTGTAGAAAAGCCTGGTTCAAAAATCAGCTCCGTTAGCTGGGCTTCATTAAGACTGCGAGCTTGTTCTGGTGAGACAAGTTGACATTCTACCGCCTTGGCACGAATCTTTTCAAAATCTAATCCATGACCATCATCGCGAACTTCAATCACCAAGTACCTGCCCTGATGGTAGGCACAAATTTCAATCTCACCTTTCTCTGGCTTGCCCCGTTTTTGTCGGCTTGTGGGCAATTCAATTCCGTGGTCAAAGGCATTGCGAAGCAGATGCAGCACGGGGTCATACAGTTTTTCAACCACTGCTTTGTCAACTAAGGCGTCACTTCCACGGAAATTGAGAGTTACCTGCTTTTTGTGTATAACTTCTAGCTGATGCAAAATACGGGGAAAGCGTTCAAACAGATGTCCCAAGGGCAACATCCGGGCTTCCATTAGAGAATCACGGGTATTCGTTAACAACCGACGTTGTTTTTCTAAAGTCTCTTGAGACTGGCGAGCAAACATTTCAATAGCGTCGGTAGCTTCTCCTAATTGCACGACGTCTTCTAGAAGCGACTGAACGAGATTATGGAACTCCTTAGAACGAGTCGTTATGGAGGTTTTCATTTGTTGACTTGCATACACCGGGCGTGGCAGAATGTGGTGTTTATACGAGGGCAGGGGGTTAACTGTATGAACTCCTATTAGGGATTGAAATAGCTCTAGAGAATCAAAACGTCCATTATCCTGCCCATTGCTAACCAACCACTCTTGTTCTGGGACACTGAACTGGCAATCAGACAAATCCTGTAACTGATTCAGCAACTGTTGATGCTGCTGTAGTTTTGTCAGGAGTACTCGAACGGTAGCCGACAGTTGTTCGTTCTGGAGAAATTGGCGATTTTGGTTTGTTAACAATTCTCCGATCAAGTAATTTAGTTGTTCTAAATGCTCAACATTAACTCGTACGGTACGAGTTGAGGAGGAGATGGAAGATTGGGGAGGTGGGGAGATCAAAAGATGGGGAGATGAGGACAGATCTGGATCATTGGTCATTTCCTCATTTGGTGCTGGTTCCTCACTATGTAATTCTTCTTCACTATGTAATTCAGTGTGAAGTGTAGTTTGAGTGACTGACTTTTGAGGATCGATGGGTGCATCTTGGGACTGTTGGGGTGAATTGTGGTGTAGTCCGCTCAGTTGTTGTAATGCTAAGGATGGTTGACCGCCTTGACTTCTGTCGCCATTTAGCACGGCTGTTCGTGCTTCTTGAAAGTTTGCCAGAGCAACGCGGGCAATAACCAGGGCTTGCTCAGGATAGTTGTTTAAGGCAGCAAGCACCGCCTGAGCTATAGCTTTGAACCCTGGTAAATTCAAAGATTCAGCTAAACCAAGGAAAACCTCTGCTTTAGTCCTAAGCGTAGTGGCAATCTGTTCGGGATCACCAGTAGCTATGGCAGTAGCGAGCTGGTCTAATCCTTGGGTGACTCCGACTTCAAAGATAGACTGCGTCATGTCAAAGCCCAATTCTTCGGAACTGGGAATGTGATCTTCCTGACTAAAACAGTCTCCTAACTTCTCTTGCAGTTCGGCAAAAATAGCAGCACTTTGGTTGAGAAGCTCAGTATCATTGACCAAACCTCCTGTCAGTTCAGTCGTTAAGGGTAAGCATAAACACTCATAAGCCTTGAAGAGTAGAGCTTCAATTTCTTGGTCAATCGACAAGTCGGGTTTGCAGATAGCTCTAAAAATATCTTCCAACGTGTGAGCCACGGTATTAATCGTTTCCAAACCGATGCTGGCTGCTGCTCCTTTAAGGGTGTGAGTCGCACGCATCAACGTGTAAACTTTGTTGATACTGAAGTTTTCTCGAAGGCTAAACAGTTCTTGTTCTATAACTTGCAGCAGTTCCGGCGCTTCTTGGAGAAAGTAGCGGTAGCTTTGCTCGTAAATGCTTGGGTCGTTAGTCATAAGTTATTAGTCATTAGTCATTAGTTATTAGTCATTAGTTATTAGTCATTAGTTATTAGGGAGTACCAAAAAATAAATTATCCAATTTTGTGGGGTGGGCATCTTGCCCGCCCTATAAACTGGGCGGGCAAGATGCCATGCCTGTCAACTTAAGCCAAAATCCTTCTAAAATCTCGTTTCGGTGGTCTAAGCAGGAAATGCAGTGGGCGCGGCTAGTAACGCTCAATTGGGAGGCAGAGCCTCAAGTTATGCATTCCCAGCCTGAGGCTGGGAACGAGGCAAGCCGCGGCTTCGTACACTCCGTCATTCTGACTCCTGACGACTGAGTTCTGAGTTCTTCTTCGGTAACCCACCATTATTTCCTACGTCACTACAAATTGGAAATTTTTTTAATTGGAAATCCCTTAGCACTTAGACAAAAGACAAATGACTAATAACTATTAATCAATCGACTTTGAACTGGTTAGCACTAGCCTGGAGATTTTGAGCCATTGTTAAAAGTTCCTCAAAGGATGTGGAAATTTCAATTGAACCCTCTTTGGTCTGGTTAGCAATAGCTGCGACCTCTGTCATGGTTTGTGTTACTGATTCAATCTGCTGACTCTGTACCTGTGTTGCTTGGGTAATACCCACCACGAGTTGGCTAATTTGGGTTGTAGCTGCAACGATGTCGTTCAGATTCTGACGCGCTTCGTGTGCCTGTGTTGTTCCTGTTGCAACTTGCTGAATGGCATTTTCCATTGCTACGGAAACCTCTGCTGTGCCCTTTTGGATTTCCTGAACCAGCAGTTCTATCTCAGTAGCGGCTTCAGCAGACTGACGCGCCAAAGAACGCACTTCATCAGCGACAACGGCAAAACCGCGTCCGTACTGTCCGGCTCTGGTCGCTTCAATTGCTGCGTTCAAGGCAAGCAGTTGAGTCTGAGTCGTAAAGTTGCTAATCAAATTCACGACCTTGGAAACCTTTTGAGAAGATTCTGAGAAGCGCTTGAGGCGCTTACTGGTTTCCGCCACTGTCTCTCGGATGTCAAGAATGCCGTCCACAGTGCGGTTCATCGCCGCATCTCCTTGCTGGATGGTTTGATTTGCCTGTTGAACTGCCAGTTCCACCTGTTGAGCGTTTGTTGTTACGGCTTTCGTGGAATTGACCATCGTTTGGATTTGCTCCAAAGCATGAGTTAGCGACTGAAACTGCTGCTGTGCTTGGGTTGATAAACCAATGACAGAAGATTCGCTTGCCTGAGAGGTTTGAGCAAGTTTCCTTGAAGCTGTCTGCACCTGCATGACGATTTTTCGCAAACTTTGCAAGGTAATATTGTAGGCGTCGGCGATCGTGCCAACTTCTCCTTCTGTCACGGGAGCCCGGACAGTGAGGTTCCCTTGCAGTGCCGGTTGCACCGCCGACAGCAACTGCATAACCTCTTGTTGAAGTTGCTCTTTTGCTGCTCTTTCCCTGGCGCTTGCTTCTGTCAATTGCTGTGCCTGAGTTTTCAGTTTCTCCAAGTATTCTGCTTGTTGTAAAGCAAGACCGATTTGCACGCCTACCTGAGCTAGCAAGTTGACATCTATCTGCTCCCAATGACGTGGTCCATCATTTTGATAAGCTCCTAATAGACCCCAGAGTTGCTCGCCCTTAAAGATGGGCGCAATCATGTAAGCCTTCGTTCCCCATTGTTCTAGCATTTGGATGTGGCATTCCTGATGCCCAGAAGCTCGGACATCGTCTACGCTGAGAGTTTCTTTGCGACGATACCGACCGCCGCTGGTTTCCTGAAGATATGTATCTTCGGCTCGAGCGAGCTCAGTTCCCACAACTTTGACCCAATCACTACCAACATCCTCGACCACAAATTCACCACTCCAGTTAGGATCAAAGCGGTATACACCTACCCGGTCAGTTTTTAGCTGTCTGCGTAATTCCGAAACAGCCATTTTTAGTAGGTTATCAAGTGAAAAATTTTCCTGAATCAGAGCTAACCCGAGTCTATAGACCAATTTGCTATAAATTGTTCCCTGTTCGACGGACTTGGCTAATCGTTGTGACTGCACACGGAGTTCCTCAATATACTCCGCCTGCTGCAAAGCGACTCCTAGTTGAGAGCCAATTTGAGCTAATACCTTGACTTCACCGTCTTCCCAGTGCCGTGGTCCGCTGTGTTGAAATGCCGACAACAAACCCCAGAGCTTCTGCCCTTGCAATATAGAAACTACTACGCAGGATTTGACTCCAAACTCCTCCAAGGCTTCTACATGACAATCAGTCAGGTTGGCGTTGTAAATATCATCCACAACATAAGGTTCATTGTTCCGGAATCTGCCGCCTTGGTGTTCGTTCAAATATGCGTCTTCCCAACCACTGCCGGCTAATTTAGGCCATCCGCCAAACTCCGACTCTACGACAAAGTCACCGAAATAATCGGGACGAAATTTATAAATCGTTACTCGCTCCACGCCAAGAAGTTTCCTGACTTCCTGCGTTGTGGTCCTGAAAATGGTTTCAATATTTGATGTCTGGCGAATCTTATCGATAACCTTGGCTGCTGCTCGTTCCCGCTCTGCGGCTTTGGCTATTTGGGTGGCTTGGTCCTGTAGTTGCTTCAGGTACTCCGCCTGCTGTATGGCTATCCCCAGTTGATTGCTAATTTGCATCAAAAGGTTAATTTCACCATCTTCCCAATCACGGGGACTAGAGTTTTGATATGCAGCCAATAGACCCCACAGCTTTTCTCCTTTTATAATTGGAGCGATTACATAAGCTCTAGCCTGATACCGCTCTAAAGTGTCAATGTAACAAGATGAAAACCCTGCTTTGTAAATATCGCTGACAACCCGAAAGTTTGCTTTCGTAGAAAACAGCCCCCCTTGAGTTTGTTGCACATAGGTGTCTGCAACTCTTTCTCTTCCGTCACCAAGGATTTTCGCACTGCACTCGCTGACATTCTCTCGCAAGCTTGGATTGTCAAATTGTTCCCGCATCAGCGGTGTCCAGCCACTTGCTACTGACTCTGCAACAAACTCCCCGCTCCAGTCTGGCTCGAAGCGGTAGATAACCACACGTTCTGCTTTTAACAGATTTCGGACTTCATGAATTGTCGTCTTGAAAATAGTGTTGATGTCTAAGGAAGCCCGAATTTTGTCGAAGACGATCGCCAACGCTCGCTCCCGTTCTGCAACTTTGCTGATCTCGGAGGATTGCTCCCGTAGCTGCTCTAGGTACTCCGCCTGCTGTAGCGCCACGCTAAACTGAGCTGCAATCTGCTTGGCAAAGTCAATTTCATCCTGCTGCCATTCACGTGAGCTACTGCATTGATGAATGCATAACAATCCCCACAGTTCACTTCCTTTAAGAAGCGGCACAATCAAGTTTGCCCGGACTTGAAACTGCGACAGAACCTCAATATGGCAATCGCTCAAGTTTGCATTGTAGATATCAGCAACCGCCTGAATTTGTCCTTTGGCGTAGTGAGCGGCATACTGTTCGCCAAAACAGTGATCGTGAACTTTTGTAGCCAGCGCTGAACTATAGCCTGAGGTGACATCTTCAGATACAAATTCGCCATCATCAAAGCCGGATTCAGGATCAAAGCGAAACACCCCTACTCGGTCAGCGTTCAGGAGTTGTCGGACTTCTTTAGCCGTTGTCTTAAAGATTGTCTCCAGGTTCAAGGACTGGCGGATCTTCTCTATCGCTTTGGCTATGACTTTTTCGGTCAGCGCCTGTTTTTGCTGTTGGGCGCGAAATTCTGCTGGCTGTAGAAGTACAGTCAGTTCGGTGACAATCTGGGAAAGCAGGCTGATTTCAGCTTCTTGCCATTGACGGGAACCAGAGCATTGATGAACCACGAGCAAGCCCCACACTTGCGAGGACACTCCTGTGTGCGAACCGTTGTTGAAAGAAGTGTCCGTCCTTTCTATCAGAATTGGCAGACTCAAGCTAGCTTTGACCTGAAACTGTGTGAGCAGTTGCAGTTGGTAGGGACTCAGAGCTTTTTCGTGGATATCATCTAAAGCTAGTACTTGCTGTTGCTGGTAGTTTAGTTGATTTTCATAGCCATTGGCGATGCTCCCAGAGGAATCAGCCCAAAAGGCGATGCTCCCAGAGGGAGCCGCCCAAAGGGCGATCGCACTCAAGGACTCCCCCAAACTGGGAGTATAACCAGCCACCATCGACTCTGCCAGCACCGTCCCCTGGTTTTCTGATTGGAAACGGAAGATCAGCGCCCGATCCACTTGTAAAACCTTACGAACCTCAGTTACTGTGCTTCTCAACAGAGCGTCAATATTTGCTGCTTGGCGCATCCGACTGACGATGGTGAATAACTTTTGCCGCTCGTGCTTGAAGTTTTGTTCGCAAGCGACAGCCAGATTAGCCTTAAACTGTGTTTGTAATTCTTGAACCCACTTTTCCAAATGGAGAACTTTCTGGTGAGCTTCTGGTTTGACCGATTCCACCTGTTCAAGGTCTGCTTTGATGGCACTCACTAATTCCAAGGCTTGGTGTGGATTTAACCCAACTATTTTGCCATTGCCATTCTGCGATGGGGAATTGAGTGTTTGCTCGCTTTGCTCAAAATCCTGTAAGACCATACCTAAATCCTTGGGGTTTATATCCTTATGTTGATCAACTTGGTTTCTGCGGTTATTGAAATAACCGGAAAAATACTTAGAACTCAGGAGGCAGAATAAACAATTTCGTATTTGAGTATCGAGAGTGAAGTTTTGCTTCTCAGTAAGTTTGCAAGCCCATATCGGGGGCATGAAAAATTCTTTATGCAGCTTAAATTCCCCAAATTTCATCCCTGGGAACCCAACTCGTGTGTTCTGCGTTCTGCCCAAGCTGAGTTCTTCTTAAAATCTTCTTAAAATCTTTTTAAAAGATATAAGACTTCAAGAAACTCCTGTTCGGTGTATCTGCCACAAATGATACTGAGTAATACCTGTGACATCCAAAACAGTACTGCCATTCGGCAAAGCGCCTAGAACAAAAGGTAGGAGTTTGGGAGGAAATAAGCCCGGTGCCGATCGCTGCAGTTGTTGCAAGTCGTGTAACTCAATGTCATCAACTTGCGGTACTACTAGACCTACAGCATATTCGTTGACTGTAACGATGATCGCTACAGGGGTTCCCGCAGCAGTCAATGGAGGATAACCAACAAGATGGTTTAAGTCTAAAAGCCACAGCATTTCTGTGCGCCAATTGCAAATTCCCAAAACGCAACTCGGCATTTCAGGAACAGGTAGAATTTCTGCTAAATTGACCTGGATAATTTCTGCAATTTGCTCTAAAGGTAATAGCGCACTCTCTTGAAGTCCAAGGGGAAAGCGAAGCAATTTAGAAAGGTTGGTTTCTGGGGGGATCGGGTCTAGTCCTAATGCGTCAAGACTAGCCACTGCTAGTACAGATTGAAATGTCTGCATAAATTCAAGAGCGATAATTCCTAATTAATAATTTCTATGTGATTAACAAGATAAAGAATTACGAAACACTAAATTATGCGCCCACTCCACTGCTGGAAACCTGAAGTCAATTGCTGGATTGTTTGAACTAGGTGTTGCTGGTTTACTGGCTTAGGTATATAAGCATCAGCTCCCAACATCGTACCCCAGAGTTTATCAGCTTCGGTTCCTTTGGTTGAACATATCACCACTGGAATACCCTTGGTATTGGCATTAGTCTTGAGTTCACGGCACAATTCAAACCCACTTTGCCCTGGCAAAATGACATCGAGCATCACCAAATCTGGTGTCTGCAATTGCAGTTTTAACTGTGCCTCCTCAACGCTTTTAGCGGTGAGCACTGTTATCCCTGCTTGTTTGAGGTAAAGCGTTAACACTTGCATTTCTGTTAAGCTATCTTCAACTAAAAGGACTGTAGTCATAAAAAATATTTCCGTAATACAACACTATTCATTTTTTAGTAATCTTCTACAAGATTAATGAAAATCCGTGAACTTTCATTAAATCAAGGAAAATGATTTTAGCTAATTTTTCATGATACTAGCTATTAGCAATCAAAGAAGAGACTTAGTTAATAAGAATGCTATTCTTTGTTTTGCTTGTCTTAGATTTGTTTTTTCAGTGAATAATGCATGACTGCTTGTTAACTCTCAAAGGATGTCAATCAGAACATTTACAAACTAAGCTTGAACTGTTTGTAGAGTTTCCAATTGGACAGGCTTGGGAGTTGGTAGATGCTTTTGTAGGATTTTGAGTACCTTCTCTGCGGTGATGGGCTTTGCTAAAAAGCCAGAAGAGCCAACCATTTTTGCACGCACCCTATCTACTATACCGTCATTGCCCGTAAGAATAATCACAGGCGTGTTCTTGAAAGCCGAGACGCGGCGAATTTGAGTACAAATTTCATATCCATTGGCGATCGGCATAACCAAGTCTAAAAAGATGAGGCTTGGTTTGTACTCTAGCAATATCGGCAGTGCTGTGACTGGGTCTTGAACATTAAGAAACCGATAACCCGCTTGAGCAAGAATGTTACCCATCTTCAGGCTATCGCTATCGCTGTCATCAATGTGGGCGATCAACGAACCAGTTTCTTCAGGCTGAAGCAAGTTTACGGGTGGAGAGTTAAAGGTTGACTGAGAGTGAGTGGCTTGAACCGGATGAACGAAATCGTATTCCTCAACCTTAGTGGATTTTGTCAACTGTGGAGTCAGGAGGGGATGAGTTTCTGTTAAAGGCTTTGACAAGCGTTGAGATGACGCAACCAGTATTCTGCTATTATCAATAGCACCATTAGCTGGGGTTTGTTTTGCGGATGAGGGCGAGGATACCGCTCCTGCAACTGGAGTCGGTAAGTCTGGGATGGTTAAGAGTTCTAGAATACCTTGGTCAGCCAAATTCTGTATGACACTTGCCACGGTTGTCAAATTTTGTCTCATCTGTAAGGCAATATCCCAAATGGTGTTTTCACCATTGGCGAGTTGGCTGAGGGTGAAGAAAGTTTTAGAAGTCGTTAAATTTTGCTCATTCATGGGCAACTTAAAAATCGGTGCCATGTCAGGGCAAAGCGTTCCTAAACCGATATTTTGCCATTGCTTGCACAGATCAACGGCTGCTTGTAACGATTGCTTTACCTCTATTAAGGCAATTGGATGTACTTTTTTGGGCAACCAAAAGCTTCTTAACTTTGAATGACCTACTAGGGTAAATAAAACCTCATCAACAATTTTGCTAATAATCCTTTTTGCCTGCGTTAGGGTCAACTGATTTTGATTGATACCTCCCTGAAGCAAATGATATTCCCATAGTTCATCTTCTTGCCTATGAGGAGCATCAAATTTCACGCTAGGGCAATCTTGCGTCACTGCTCTGTGCCAACGCCGAACGCGGTGAACTCCTCCCGTAGCATATAACAAACGTCCCAAGAATAAATATAGATGCCACTGGTTATCGCCCGACGACAAAATCAGCTCTCCAGTTGCTCGTTGCTGGCTTAACACTGCTAACCTTTCGGCAATATTCGCAAAGCTTGGAAATCCTGGCTGCATTACGTAATATCCTTTAATAAAAAGTTACCCAACAGGTAAGCTGCACCCAGTTGTTCCCAACTTCTAGCCTTCGGTTTTTACCGTTAAACAGCAATACTCCGGCTATTTTACTTATGGTAGACAAGTGTCATCGAATGTTATATCAGTAATATTACGTAAAAAAACCCATTATATTTTAAATAATTGTAAAGAAAAAATTAAACATTGGGTAAGATAAAAAGATGAGTTTATTGAGTTCATACTATGAGTGCAAGAAGTGAAGCAATTTAGAGTAATATTTTTAACATTTGTTTACAAAAATCTTATTTTCCTAGTACCTCAGCTTTTTACTCAAAAAATGCCAAAAGCAAGGATATTAGCTAAGCTTGATTATAAAATGTAGTGCAAAAACTTTGCAAACTTGCTCTGGTAGATGAATGAATATTTATTTTTTGAAAAAAAGTTCATAAAGATTTTTTACAACGACTTAATACTATTGGAGTACACAAAATTTAACGTTTAATGACTCATTGGCAAATTTTCTTGAAAAAATCCGTTTAATGTGCGATTTAAAACCGTATCTGCACGCAGATGCACGCAGATAATTTATCTGTGTGCATCTATGTTCATCTACTAAGCTATAGTTTTTTTCATAGTGAAATAATCCTGAACCTCCCCTTGATCATCAATAAATTTGACATCAAGCCTTTTCCCATGTACATCCAACACGAGTGACCCAGGAATACTGAGTGACGTATACATTGCTGGATGCGGAGATACCTGGTCAGCTAAAGCAGATGTACCTGCAACGATATACACTGTCCCGGCGTGCGAAGCCGCAAGAGGTTTTTGGTAAGGTGTTGATTCGTCTTCTCGCCCACTTCCTCCATCTTTTTTCATCTTTTCTGTAAAGGTGTCGGAAGTGCCATAATGTCCATTAATAAGGTAGGAGCGCTCGTAGGAGTGACTGTGACCACCCAACACAAGGTCTACACCTGCTGCTTCTAAAATGGGAAGCGCATGCTCTCTGATTTCAATCAGCTCAATCTCTGTATCTGAATCATGTGATCCCTTAGTGTAGGGAGGATGATGCCAAAAAGCAATCTTCCAATCCTTGTCGGTTGCTGCAACATCGCGTGCTAACCAGGTTAACATTGCACCTTGGGGAGTGCGATACTCTTGTTGGGAACTGTCCGAAGGGCGATCGCCTGCTTGGGGTGGACGTGTGCGTTCGCCCCCTTGGGGCGGGCGCTCTGCGCCATCGCTACCATAGGAATCTAAACAAATAAAATGGATATTGCCGTAGTCAAATGAGTAATATGCGGCGGTTCCAGACGGTACACCTCCTGCTTCCCCACGAGTTGGCATTGTGAAAAGCTCATAGTATGGTCCTGTCTGCAATAGAGAATTAGCATTTCCAGCATCATGATTGCCGATCGCCGTCCAAAGAACACTACTACGCAGGAATTGGGGATACATCTCAAATATTCCCCGCTGATACTCTTCATAAGTACCAGTATCATACGCATTGTCGCCAAGCATCAGCCAAAGGTCGGTATGGCGAGTCCCTGTAAATTTCAGGTAGCCATCGCGCACGCTTGCTGCAATATCATTCCCACGTCCTGCATCTCCTAAAACTAAGATACGTAGCGGTCGAACTTCTTCTGGTGCTACGTTTTGTGATGGTGCAGTGACAAAAAAGTAATCTTCTGTCCCCCCCGCTTGTACACCCGTTGTTGTACCAATTGCGTAATAATACTTCGTGTCTGGCGTGAGTCCAGTAAGTTTGACAGTGTGGTCACAGGTAATCGTTGTTTCTTTTTGCGTTAAATCAAGTCTGTCTGAATTTGTGCCATACCACACTTTGCCATCAACAGCAGCATTAGTAGCCCAGCGGATAATTATGCTAGACTCAGTGCCTACCTGTAGATACGGACCCCGAACAATTTGCAGATTCTCAAGGAAGGTTCCTTGCTCTGCCTCAAGGTAGATTAGCATCATCGGCGAAATAATATCCGATGTTAACTTGTTTAACAGAAAAATTAAATTTTTACAAATATTTTACAGAAAAACTTTCAGGAAAAAAACCTCTGTTGTTACAAAAGCAAGCTTCGGTTAGGCAACTTGTACAAGGTTTTGCAGATTATGACTGAGAAACCGGCTTTGCAGGGTGGTTAAAACAGTGAACAGCTACCTACGCAGTGACGCTTTCTCGGGCTGGTGTGGTTGTACTGACACCAACGCTTTCGTGCTCTTGGTGTGGTGTTTCCCCCAACGATGAAACTGATAACTGATAACTGATAACTGGTAACTGGTAACTGTTAAATGACCTACTTCGCATCATGCTTTAACAGCTTTGCCAATGTAGCACACAGAAGTGTCATCATTAATTCTGATTTTCAAGAATTCTGCTTTTTCGTCCTGACTTTGGTTATTCAAACCCTTCAAGAATATATCTCTGATAGTTTTAAAGTTAGTCCCATCAGTTAAGTCAAATCCTTTGATGACGATATCTCCAAAGCCAGTGCTTTCCATGATATCAGTCAATTCCTGGGGGTTAATAAACTTATTCCAGTCGTGAAGCCCGCATGGTATTTGTCTGACAACATATTCCAGAAGCCAAATCATTATCACTTTAGATTGAAAAGTTCTATTGATAGTGTCAAAGAAAAATAATCCTTTTTTCTTTAAAACTCTGTAAGCTTCTGAAATGACTTTGCTCAAATCTTCAATATGCTCTAAAACATCAAAACACACAACGACATCAAATGTGTTTTCATTATAAGGAAGGTGTTCAGCGACTCCACATTGATAGTCAATTTGTAGGAGACTTTCTCTTGCGTGTTCTTGTGCAACTTTGATTGAATTTAAAGATAAATCAATACCTGATACATTTGCTTTCTGTTTGGCTAAAAATTCACACGCTAATCCACCTCCACACCCAATGTCTAAAACTTTGATTCCTTGCCAACATGGGATATAACTTTTAAACCACTCAAATCTTGACTTGTTTAAATGGCTCGATAGATGTAATGTTTCGCCTTGCTTCCACCATTTATCTGCATTCAAATCATAATATTCTAAGTCATTCTTTTTCATTTTTCTACTCTATCTTTATGTGAAGAATTTGGGGTTTTGCCCTATACTCGCAAGGGCGCAAGGAATTGCGCCCCTACACCCTCTACAAAGCCCTATTTTTTGCTTCTCCACGTAAGTTATAAAATCGTGAGTGAAGGCTTAGCCAATGAGGTGGAGTACATCACGCACTACACTGTAGCCAGCCAAATCCCAAAATAGGTAAGCCACAAAGCCAATCATGGCTAAGCGTCCATTCCACAGTTCCTGTTGGGGATTCCAACCAAAAATCCAGGCATTGCGATCAGCGCCGTTGTATGCCTTGGCAACAGGAGGTAATTGAGTAGCGTCGTTGGTACCAGATTTCATTGTTTACATTCCTTAATAACTCTGCTCTTGCCTTCATAGTATTTACTGAATCGGCAGTTGCTGTCTGTCTTTGGGGGAATTTGTTAGTACTTCTTTCGATTGACGCTTTCAAAGGCTAGAAACCTTTTTTCTCAGAGATGATTTATAAAGTAAACGTTAAATTGTAGGATGCGTTAAAGCCAGAGTACGGCATCGCCTAACAGTGGTGCGTTACGGCTCTTATTTCACTCTCTCAAACTCTCAAATCCGCGCGATAGCCGCAGGACACCCTACTTAATATTTACTTTATAAATGACCTTTCAATCATGAATTAGATAAGTAAGCGGACATAATTAAACGTAGGATGTGTTAGGCGCAGCCCTAACGCATCAATTCCGCTTCTCAGCATCGGTTACGCGATCGCCTATGGCGGACACTCCGTGTCATCGCGCTTCCCATCCTACGATGGTTCATTTTCATTCCACAAACCTACTTATACCAATTCTCTGTAAACTTGCACTTAATACTAGCTCTTTTACTCTTGGCGTGCTTGGCGACGCCAGTCGCCTGCGGAGGAGACAGTACTGAAGGCGGGTTTCCCGCCGTAGGTAACTGTCGTTGGAAACCCTCCTGCAGCGCTGGCTCGTCTTGGCGGTTCGTTTAATAAATATTAAGTGCATCTTCATGGAGAATTGGTATTACAAATTTTTCACGTAATTTTTTAACAGAGCAATTGGCGAATAAAACATAAGTAGTTATACTATCTGGTAGTTGTATTCAATATTTGATTAAAAGCAAAAATATGAATTAAGATTCTGTTATTTATGATACATATTAGTTGGGGAATGACCAATATTTTGATTGATTGCCAATACAGAAACTAGTGCAACATGATAGGAGTTTGTCAGGAGTTGATTATTGTTTTTTCTAAACAGAGTATAAAAAATGCTTTTTTAAGAAGAACACAGAACACAGAACGCTAGTTACAGAATATCCCCACAAGGGGAATCCGGGGGTATGGCAACGCGGAAGACTTTCTTTTTTTCCACGAATCAATTCGGGGGCTTGGAACCAGTTCTCACCGAAGCTGAACTCTTAATTCAGCAAGGAGAAAACGCGTTTAACATTCTGACGAATGATTAGTAGCGGATGATTCTTTCTTGGTCAAACGCTCTCATGGTTTCGATTTCGGGTCATAGCCTTATTCGTAATGGTAATTCATCTTAACAAAGTATCCGCAGCGTACCACTTCTAGATAATGCGTTATACTTCGTTAACGCTCCCTACGGATGTAAGATTAACTTTTATAATTACCTCTAGGTACTGCCATTTAGGAACGAACAAATTGCTGAAATTGCTAAACTTTAATCTTTAGATACAAAAAAACAAGATACCGCTGTGGTTGATGCTGTAAATTTAGTATTTACGGACATTCAGCTAGAGTTTCAGGTGACCGAAGTACGAAAAAATCATTTTGGTTCTGAATCAGGAAATTGTATGAAAAGTGACATGGCAGTCGAAAAATTGCGCCGCTACAAAGAGTATGGGGAATCTGTCATCCAAAACCTTGAGTTGGTTTCGCAGAACCCACCTCCCAAAGACAGTTGGGTTCCGAGTAGCCTTTATGAAAGTATCCAACGCCTACAGCAGTCTGCCGAAAGAACGGTGCAACTTGCATCCTCGCCAGTCAAAATCGGTATCATGGGGGAGTTCAGTAGTGGAAAAACTTTACTTTTAGGCAGTTTGATTGGCTACGCTGATGCTTTACCAGTCAGTGAAACCCCTACTACAGGGAACGTCACTGCGATCCACCTCGTTCAACAACCAGACTTTCAGACAACGAAGCTTGGTAAGTTTAAAGTTGAATATCTTTCTAGTGAAGGAGTGAAAGAGTGCTTGCGCTTCATGCTGGAGGAAGCCGAACAACGAGCAAAAATGGGAGAACTTTCTTCAGCACAGCTTGCGGCTCTCAAAAGTTTACACCCCAAAAGAGAAGTTGACATTAACGGTATCTTAAGATGGTGCGAGGAAGCATGGAAACCCCAAAGCTTAGAATTACGCTCGCTCCTGAGGGAACTGGTTGTTTTCGTCCGTACCTACAGCGTTTACGCAGAAGATATCTGCGGTAAAAGTTACGAGATTGACAATACGACTGCTCATAAAGGGCTGAGGCTTGCAGAGCCGCCCATGAATATCTTAGAGCTCAGCTTTGACCGTTTACCGTCGCCTCCTAAACGCTGGGAAAATTTAGCACAACCCTCAGTTCAGGACTTGCAAAATAGCTTCTCGCTGATTCGCCGCATAGATGTCACAGTTGAGGTTTCAAAAGAAATCTGGGATTTGTCTTCTTTACAAGGAACAAATGAGTTTATTCTCCTAGATTTTCCGGGATTGGGAGCTGCTGATTCTGGCGTGAGGGATGCTTTTTTATCTTTGCGGGAACTGCGAGATGTCCAAACTATCCTGTTGCTGCTTAATGGTCGATATCCTGGGGGCGCAACCGCAGCAAAAATCCGCTCTCTGCTGGAACGGGATAAGGGACAAGACCTGAGAGACCGGATTATTGTGGGTGTGGGGCGCTTCAATCAAATTCCCCTCTCAAGCAGCGACGAACGCGCCATTGATGACCTTTTATATGAGATTTTTCTTTCAGAAGAAGTTGTTCTTGATCGCCTCAGCATTCTCAAACTAACTATCGCCAGTGCTAACAATTTGACCACGGAAAAAAAGAATATCGTTTTGCTGTCGCAACTTTATGGGTTGACCAAATTAGCAGAACTTTCTTCTCTAGTGCAAGTTTGCTCAACAGAATTCTTACCTGATTTGGATAAACCCAACAAACCAGACGAGTCTGAACTGCGAAGCAAATGGCAACAATTGAGTGAAATGTTACCTCCTTCTACTACCTTGCACAAACAACTCAGCGACTATGCTGAAGATGGTGGTCTTGGTAGATTGCGCTCATTATTGAAAGAGCATGTTGCTCTTCATGGTATGAAGCAACTTGTAGAAGACACTCAAAGGGCTGCTGAGGGTTTGCGAAAAGAGCAGAATAACCTAAAAAATATTTTAGAGGAAATCCCGACTTACATACCCGTTGTGGAAAACCCTGCTTTTCTCACGCTGCGCGAAGCAATTGAAAATTTAGTTACGACCTACAGACGATTCCAAGAAGATTTAGAAAAACAGCCGATTTTGAAGAACCGCAACAGTGTAGCAGTGAGCGATATTGTTAAGGATGAGTTAACTAATAAAATCTTTTTTGATTGGAGCGAGTGGAGTTTACTTTTTGACAGAACCAAAAATGGCACAATCTCCCTGACAAAAAGTGAAAGCTTTTTTGAAGAAGATGAAGTTGACGATTCGATTCCTACGAAAAGCGATGATTTTTATACGGCATTTGTCAACACTCTTCAGGAAATGCAAGCGTTCGCCCATGAACAAACGACAGAAGCAGTCACCGATTTGTTTGGCAAATTATCTGCTGATGTACAACTAGAACGGGAAAAACTAAGTACAATTTTGCTAGCCGAAAAAGAAAAGCAAATTGAGCAAAAGTTTGGTAAAAGCCAAGTCCGCTTTTTTAGAAACCTGCTGCGTGCTATTGACCCCACGAATAAATGGCAAAACCTCATTATTCAGCACAGCGGGCTTGCTAATAGTGCGACTCCTATCAATGCTGACACTTTATTTCCCCTCGCACGCAAGGACGACAAGCACCAGAATGGTCAAATTTTTGACTGGAGTCCTGATAAACAGTTTTCTGTTCCCCCAAGACCTTTCAATCACCAAGTTGCTGTTTTACGGCTGCGAGACGAAATAACTGCAAGTGCAGGGTTGCATCTTGTGCAGTACGTGAGTCAGTTAACCAAACAGGTAAAATCTTCGTTTTCTAGAGCTTTGAAAGAGATTGTAGATAATTTGCAAGAACTTTTAAAGTCGAAGCATGAACCTTTACTGAGATATATAGCTTCTGCACAAGAACGAACGTCTGCTCCTATTCCACCTTGGTTGGAGACTCTTTCCCAAATTCCCACTATTTCTTATCCAGAGGAGATGAATCATTAAACAGGCGTTGCTGATTAATGGGATGAATTTTGTTTCGCGCAAAGGCGCAAAGACGCAAAGAATCTATCTTTAGTTTTGGACAAAAATCTCCATTCATCCCGCAAATATGCAACGCCATTAAACAAGAGTGCAAAAGTCAATTTTATGAAAATGGAACCACAGATGGACAATAAATAAAAGTTTTTCCTCTGTCTTCGCGATCGCATCTTTTCAGACTTCTTTAGATTTACTTTATAAATCAGATCTGAAGGCGATCGCCCTTAGGCTACTGTCCACAAACCTTGGCTTGACTCCAAAAAAGACATATCTGCCTACAAACAGAAATGCCGCTCACTTGGGGCGTAGTACTAGATATAGAAGTTATGCATTGACAATATGGACAATAAATGCATTGCGAGAAAAAGGAAGGTTAAGATGCGATTGCGCAAAGCGCAGTGCCAGAGGCAATCGCTGGTATTGACAAAAAGTTTCTCCAGAAGCGATCGCTTCTTATGATAAAGCTAATTGATACTATAGCGGTTCTCAATTGAATAGAATACAGTTTTAAATTCTTGTGGGATGGGCATCCTGCCCGTCCTATTATCTGGGCGGGCTAGAAGCCCACCCCACAAGATTTGTATTGCACTCAAACGAGAACCGCTATAGCACCGCTGTGGGAAAATGTGATTATGCGATGATGCGGCTGCTGTGGAGCCAAGATTCAACGGACAATGCTCTTAAAACAGTACCAGCCGCAGTGAACAGTGAACAGTGACCAAAAAACTGCTAACTGGTAACTGGTAACTGGTAACTGATAACTGGTAACTGGTAACTGATAACTGCTAACTGTCTTAGTACAGCATTTCATGAATTCATAATGTTTTTAAACGCATTCGTGACGCAGAATTTTCGTTTAAGTTTTCGCGCGTGAACTTATGCAATCATGTACTAAGATTGGGGATGCTCACCCAAGGATTCTAAATTTTCACGGATAGTGATTGTGTTGGGATGATTCTCCCCTAAGCTGCGTTCAGCAATTTCCAAAGCTTTGATGTAGAGTGGTTCTGCTTCAGTGTACCGTCCTTGGGATTCGTAGAGTAGAGCCAAGTTGTTGTAACTAGTGGCGACAGAGGGATGCTCTTCTCCTAGCAGGCGTTGGTATAGTTCCAAAGCTTTGATGTAGAGTGGTTCTGCTTCAGTGTACCGTCCTTGGGAACGGTAGAGTAATGCCAAGTTGTTGTAACTAGTGGCGACAGAGGGATGCTCTTCTCCTAGCAGGTGTTGCCTTAGTTCCAATGCTTTGATGTAGAGTGGTTCTGCTTCAGTGTACCGTCCTTGGGAACGGTAGAGTA